>NZ_VRVA01000129.1:0-13761 GCF_008039945.1 Methylobacterium sp. WL64 | reverse complement strand
AGATGGGCCCGCGTGAGTGGGTCATGGCCAAGGCGCAGTTCGCCGTCATCTTCGGCGAGCGCTTCACCCGGGCCATGGCGGCCTGATGTTCAACCCGCCGCTCACACACGGAATTTCCGATAGTCCCCCGCAGAACTCGATCTCATGCCCAGCTTCTGTGGTGATGCGCCGGACGTTGCGGAAGCGGATCAGTAGGGCGTCCGGAAACTCAGATGCAACCCGCACTCGCATCTCTGCTTCCGGCTCCGCACCTGATCTCGGCGCGTCCGGCGCGTCGAGGCCAAGGCCGTCTTGCGCATAAGCACCGGATTGGAAGAGCAAGAGCGCTACCACAGCACCGAGGGGTGCGCTTTTCATTTGAGGTAGCCCTTCGCATTCAGGTGCTCGGTGAGGCGCACTAGTTTGCCTCCTCGGGATCCTCACGCCGTACAAAGCGCTATCGGTTAGCTAGTCTGTTACAGCGCATCCCAGAGCCAAGCCGCTCCCATCATGGCGAACCCGCCGCACACCAAAGCCACTACGATGTAGCGGTGCAAGCGATCGTAGATCGGTATCGGCATAGACGGGTGCTCGCATAAGCGGAACAACTGATGCCCACGAACGGCATTCGACCGCCAGCGATAAATCTTAACAGTTCGTCAATTCAGCATTTGCGTGGTTCGCGGGCCACAGAGTCTGAAAGTCAGCCCACGTTGCGGCTCACAAGGCCGCCAAGAACCACAACCGCGACGACGGCAATTGCAACTACGGCGGCAATCAGGATGGCTCGCATCTGCCCGCTCCCTGGTCGCCGCCGAGCGTCGTGCTCATTTCAGATAGCCCTTCGCCTCGGGGCGCTTCATGATCTGCGTTCGCTGTAACCTCAGGATCCGGCGCTATCGCGAGTAAGTCGCTGCTGTCTAAGTTTCGCCGTACGCTCCTCCACAACCTGACGCTCCTCCTCGATTTCAACCCAGACCTCGGCGGAGTTCGTCTCGCG
Source organism: Methylobacterium sp. WL64 (assembly GCF_008039945.1). Taxonomy (NCBI): domain Bacteria; kingdom Pseudomonadati; phylum Pseudomonadota; class Alphaproteobacteria; order Hyphomicrobiales; family Methylobacteriaceae; genus Methylobacterium; species Methylobacterium sp. WL64. The sequence goes on along the minus strand of NZ_VRVA01000129.1, from coordinate 12,782 downwards.
GGTCTCAGCCTTCAAGTGCAGGCTTGTGTGATCGTTGGAGTGTATGATCGGAAAGTGAGACATTAGCCCTCCACGATGATTGGGAGCGGTTGAGATGCTAGCGCTGTGTGTCAGAGCTTCTTCATCTCGCCCGCGGAGCTATCTCGTTCCAGGCGCGCAGCCTTCAGCCGGGCCGTGTTTTGATCCGCTTCGCTGATACCTGGTATGACGGAGATCTTGTCGCCGAGGTGGTCCTGTATCTTGGCGAACGCGGCCTCGGCCTGCTTGCGCTCTTTACTATGATTTTCAGGCAAACTGCATTCCTTAGTTTGCTCCCTCCGGATCCTCGCGGTGCCTCACGTAGCCCTGGCCTGTAAGCCAGTCCGTAAGAGCGTACCGGATCGCCTCCGGACGGGTTGGCTTCGGATCGGGCTGATCAGCAATCCAGGCGTCGAGGGGGGCAACCTGTTCAGGCTGCACCCGGACCTGGATCTGAATGCCGGTTTGCTTCCCGCGGGTTCTACCCGTGCGCATATGGTACCATAGTTGACGTGCCTCACGCCTAGTGGTACCACAACTGCGGGCCGGAAGGAAGATTGAGCCCTTCCATCCGGCCCTTACCACCAACCGCATCTGGAGGATGCTGTTCATGGCTATTCACGCCCATAGCACACGCACGCCCTTATTACCCCAGTCCGGCAACCCGCGGCCCCTATTAGGTCAAGGGCTCGGCCGGCAGCTGGGTCCCGTCACCAGGGCGATCCGAGCCTGCCGCGAGACCGACCTCGCCGACCAGGCCATCACCGAGATCCAGATCGGCCTCGACAGCTTCTTCGCCGATGCGGACCGCCAGCGCGTCCGTGAGCTGCGCCGCCGGATCGCTGACCGGATCGAGGCGGACCTGGCCTTATTAGATGCGCTCGACGGCGACGCTGACCGCGAGCCGGAGGCGCTGGACGCCTCGGCCACCGAGTGGACCGGCCGTAGCGCTCACCGCTTCAATAACGGGAGGGCGGCATGAGCGCTCCGGCATCCCGTCGAGACGATCTCACCAGCTTGATCTTCGACATGGAGGACGCGGTTCGAAATCTCGTCCGCTGGGGCCAGGCGGTCCGCGCCATGGGCTGCTCGGGCTGCGACGTCGAAGCCGGCGCCCTCTACGTCGTGGGCGACGCGATGGTGGAAGCCGCCGTGAAGGTCGAGCGACTGGGAGCGCGCCTTCGAACTGTCCCGCCCGCTGCGGGAGGGCGCACGATGAGCATCGCATGCGTCGACTGGGGTCAGATCTTAGCCCTGGAGGATGACATCATGCACCTGGATCGTCTGGCCAACGTGCTGACGACCCTCGGCACGCACGACGACGTCGTGCACCGCGAGTGCATCTACGTGATGGGCTGCATGCTCAGCCAGATTGGCAAGCGGCTGGAGGCCAATTACGGGGCCATCAAGCCGATCCGAGACGGGCGCGCTGTGACCGCCTTCACTCGCCTCGGCGTCCTGGCCGGCCACGTCGTTGGCTTCGCTTGGCTCGGCCGCCGCGTGCTCCTGGCCTGGCTCGCCCATCGTGACCTGCAGCGAGCCAAGGTGCTGCTGCGGCGCTCGGACCGGCGGTTCGCAGCTTCAGGGTTGTTCGCTGTGCCTGTCACGGCCAGCGGCGTGCCGCGGGTGTGTCGATCGTGAGAGGGCATCCACACCCGCCCGGAAAAGCTTTGGCTGGCTCGTCAAGCGGGCGTGGAAGGTCAGCGACCCATCCCGCCGCTAACACCGGCCGCCTTACCCCAGGGCAGTCAAATGCGAAACTGTTTCGCTTTTCGCGGAACGAAACCGATTTCCGTCTTGCCGTGCTGAATGTGAAAAACCACGCCCACTCGCTGGGTATCGGGGGGGAAAACCAAGAAGCGGGCGTGGAGTCGCTTTGCACAGCAGTTACTCACGCCGTTTGGTGTCTTAGGGAAAACCCAAGCGGCTGGAGCGGATTGTCGAATTTGAGATCGACCCGTCTTTGCTACCGCGGCGCGATACGACGCGTCTCTAACCTATGCCAATGACGCTCCCCGAAACCAGGGATCGCAAAACCTGAGTGGAACACAGGTTATCTTCGGATCGGACAGAAGCCCTTTCGCTCACAGGTGAGCGAAAGCATCCACGCCCGCCGCCCTCACACCGGGTGGATGTTTGGGCGGCGGGCGTGGATCGTCAAGGAGCCGCCCAGCCCGCTGACAAAACCAACCTAACCGGCATCGGCCAGCGGAAATACAAACTGGGTTGGAAGTCTGACCGGAACGCGGCTCGTATATTCTGCAAGGCTCGCTGCGAGCGTTCGCAGCGACAGCCAGACTCCCTGGAGATTTCCCCAGTGACGGTCGCTCTTGCCGCCAACGTTGTCAGTCGAAGCATCCACGCCCGCCGGGCCGCCACCGTCGAAGTGAAACCGTCGGCGGGCGTGGAAGATCGGCGCTGGGCCGACAAAAGCAGGATGCCGACGAGAGGTTGACGCTAAGTTGATAGCGGCAACCACCAGCGACATCCACGCCCGCCCCATCGGTGAGTTGAGGGGCACTGTCGAGACGGACGTGGAAGGTCGGCTGGAGAGTCGACACCCAAGAATACGGCTCCTTGCTTGTTCGGTCGATGGCCCCGAACGTAGCCCTCATGAATGCTACTCGCGCATCCCGTGCGGGCTCACCCCTTGGCTGCACACACGGTCACGGCGGTAGCCCCAGAAAAAATGTGGTTAGACTCGGCGATCATTTTTGCCGCTTCTTCACACGCATGTTTGCTGTTGAACTCGATGGACCCGATCGCAGAACCCGAGCCTGAGCCTGATCCGGCCAGCATGATGATGAGCACGTAGATCAAGGCACCCTCCTCGGAACGAGGATGCCGCCACGGGATCAAGTGACGCCCGCGCACCCCCGTGCGAGCGGCTTGTAGGTATCATTGTAAGCAAGGTTGAGATGGAACCCGCTAACTCGTTGAGGATAAACGGGTTTTGCGGGTCAATTGGCGGAGGGAGCGGGATTCGAACCCGCGATACGGTTTCCCGTATACACACTTTCCAGGCGTGCGCCTTCAACCACTCGGCCACCCCTCCGACCGCAGACAGGGCGCCCGGGCACCGAGGCGCCGGACGCGACCAGGGCCGCGCGGTGGGGTGCTGTTAGCCGGGTGCGCCGCCGGGCGCAAGCGGCGGACCCTGAGCGGGACGAAAACCGTCCCGCTCAGCGCGTCTCAGGCCTCCGGGTCGAGGTGGAAATGCACGCTCTCGACGTTGGCGCGTTCAAAAGCCTGCATCACGTGCTGGTAGGAGCGCTCCATCTCGGTGGCGTCGTCGCCCGGGGTGTCCTCGGGCTTGAGCACGAACATCAGGAGCGAGCGCCCGGTCACGTCGTAGCCATTGCCGAACGGGAAGCTCTCGACGTCCTGGCTGTCGGGCAGGTTGGTGTCGAGCAGCCTGGTCCAGGCCACGCCGTTGGGCGATTCGGGCAGCGTGAACGTCACCAGGTCGTGGTGGGCGTTGAACATGATCAGCAGCGTGGCGTCGCCGCCCCGGCGGTGCAGGCCGGTGGCCTGGGCACGCCCGTCGAGCTGGACCGCGAACGCCTTCGCCGCCCCCTCGGACCAGTTCTCGCTGGCCATCTCGCCCCCGTCCGGGCGCAGCCAGGTCACGTCCTTGACGCCGAACTCCTCGTCGTACTGCCCGGTGAGGAAGCGTCCGCGGCTGAGGATCGGCAGGGCGTTGCGCAGGATGACCAGGCGCTGGGTGAACTCCGCGAGATCGCGCTCCTCGTCGCCGATTGCCCCCCAGTCGAGCCAAGAGACCTCGTTGTCCTGGCAATAGGCGTTGTTGTTGCCGTTCTGGGTGCGGGCGAACTCGTCGCCGGCGAGCAGCATCGGGGTGCCGCGCGACAGGAACAGGGTCGCCAGCATGTTGCGCATCTGGCGCAGCCGCACGGCCCGGATCGCCGGGTCCTCGGTCGGGCCCTCGGCGCCGTAATTGTACGAGAGGTTGTGCGAGTGGCCGTCGCGGTTGCCCTCGCCGTTCGCCTCGTTGTGCTTCTCGTTGTAGGCCACCGTGTCATGCAGGGTGAAACCGTCATGGGCGGTGAGGAAGTTCACCGAGGCCCAGGGTTTACGGCCGCGCTTGTCGAACTTGTCGGCCGAGCCCGAGACCCGGGCGGCGAGGTCCGGCAGCAGGCCGGGATCGCCCCGCCAATAGGCGCGCACGTCGTCGCGGAACCGGTCGTTCCACTCGGCCCAGCCCGGCGGGAAGCCGCCGACCTGGTAGCCGCCGGGGCCGCAATCCCACGGCTCGGCGATCAGCTTGACGCCGTTGAGCACCGGGTCCTGCCGGCAGGTGTCGAGGAAGCCGCCGCCCTCGTCGAAGCCGTAGGGCTCACGGCCGAGGATCGTGGCCAGGTCGAACCGGAAGCCGTCGACCCGCATCTCGGTGGCCCAGTAGCGCAGGGAGTCGGTCACCAGCTGCAGAACCCGCGGGTGCGACAGGTTGAAGGTGTTCCCGGTGCCGGTGTCGTTGATGTAGTAGCGCGGCTCGCCCGGTAGGAGCCGGTAGTAGGAGGCGTTGTCGACGCCCTTGAACGACAGAGTCGGGCCCTTCTCGTTGCCCTCGGCGGTGTGGTTGTAGACCACGTCGAGGATCACCTCGAGGCCGGCGCCGTGGAAGCGCGAGACCATCTCCTTGAACTCGGAGAAGGCGAAGTCCGGCACCGCCGCGTAGCGCCGGGCGGGGGTGAAGAACGAGATCGTGTTGTAGCCCCAGTAATTCACCAGGTTCTTCTGCTGCAGGTAGTCGTCCTGCACGAAGGAATGCACCGGGAGCAGCTCCACCGAGGTGACGCCGAGGCTCTTGATGTAGTCGAGCACGTCGGGCGTGCCGAGGCCGGCATAGGTGCCGCGCAGCTTCTCCGGAACCCGCGGGTCGAGCTTGGTCATGCCCTTCACGTGGGCCTCGTAGAAGATCGTCTTCTCCCACGGCACGTTGGGCTTGCGGTGCCGGCCCCAAGTGAAGGCCGGGTCGATCACCCGCGAGCGGCGGTTGAACGGCGCGCTGTCGCGCTCGTCGAAGGTCAGGTCGTCGCCCGACTCCATCTGGTAGCCGAATAGGGCAGGGTTCCAGGTGATCGAGCCCACCAGTCCCTTGGCGTAGGGGTCGATCAGGAGCTTGTTGTGGTTGAACCGGTGGCCGGCCTTCGGCTCGTAGGGGCCGTGGACCCGGTAGCCGTAGATCGTGCCGGGCCGCGCATCCGGCAGGTAGCCGTGCCAGATCTCGTCCGTGTATTCGGGGAGCTCGATCCGCTCGATCTCCTTCTCGCCCTGGTCGTCGAACAGGCAGAGTTCGACCTTGGTGGCGTGGGCCGAGAACAGGGCGAAGTTGACGCCCAGCCCGTCCCAGGTGGCGCCGAGCGGATAGGGCTGGCCTTCCTGGATGCGCGTGCGGGTCGCGCGGGACGAGTTTGTCGAACGGGTCGGGTCGGCCATGGGAGCTCCGGTGCTGGCAGCCCGGAACGCCGGCCGCGCGTCGCGGGACGCCTCGGCCGGTGACCCCGGACTGCAACGCAAACGTCCCGGGAACAGCGAAGCTCCCGCCGGGGCGGGCGAATTTTTGCGGTGCGGTTCGGGCCGGCGGGCCCCGCCTCTCGCGCCGCGTGCCGGATATCGGAACCGGCACGCGGCGCGAGTTTTTCGCTGCGCATCGTCGTTTTCCGAAAGCCGGAATCCACCCTTTGGGACGATGCCCTAGTTCGCGTTCGGAGCCGGCGCGGTGAAGCTGCGGTCGAGCACCCGGCCGACGTCGAGCCGCTTGGCCAGGATGCCGTAGCGGGTCGCGCGATCGGACGCCTCCTGGACCTCCGCGACCACGCCGTCGTCGATGTTGATCGGGCTGGTCCGCTGCGCCGCATAGGCCGCCAGCAGCACATCCTCCGGCAGGCGTGTCAGGGCGGCGGTGCTCTTGGCGTATTCGGGGAGATGGTCGAGCGACCACAGCCGGGCCCTGTTCAGGCGGTCCAGCAGGTCCTGCACGGCCGCCCGCTTGGTGGCGATGGCGGTGTCGGAGGCGACAATGAACGTGATGGTAGGGGTCAGGCCCGCGCCGTCGGCGATCACCCGGGCGTTGTCCTTGCGGGTCGCGAACGAGACGTAGGGCTCCCAGACCGCCCAGGCATCGATCGAGCCGGCGACCAGGGCGACCTTGGCGTCCACGGGGTTGAGCGGCGCGAAGGTGGCGTCCTCCAACCTAATCCGCGTCTTCTCCAGGGTCGCGTCGATCAGGAACTGGCCCCAGCCGCCGCGGGTGCCGGCCAGGCGCTTGCCCGCGAGGTCGGCGTCCGACCGGATCGGGGAATCCTGGCGGACCAGGATCGCATGGCTCCGCGGGTCCGATTTCGTGCCGCCGACCGCCTTGATCGGGGCGCCGGCCGCGTAGGCCGTGAGCAGCGACAGGTCGCCGGTATAGCCGACATCGAGGGCGCCGGCATTGAGCGCCTCCAGGATCGGCGCGGCGGCGGGGAATTCCGACCAGGCGATCGTGTAGCGCAGGTCTTTTCCAAAGCCGGAGATCTCCAGCAGCGCGCGGTTGCCGCCCTTCTGGTCGCCGACCCGCAGCATCACGGGCTCGGCCGCGCAGGACGGGGCGGCCGCCGACAGCATCAGGGCGGCGGCGAGCCAGGCGGCCGCGTGCCGGCGGGTCGTTCTCGGGGCGTCAGAGAGGATGCGCATGTGGCCCGTTTCGTTGCCCGGCGCAGCGTGCGCGAGGGGTCCAGCGGAGCGGCCAAGTCTATGGAAGCGCCTGCGGCGAACAAGGAAACGACACTCCGTATTGCGGGCACATCGGGTGATGGCGGTGTCGGGTTTCGTCGCGCGAGAGAAGATACGTGTCGTTGCGGCGGGCCTCTCTCACCCAACCGGGTCTTCGTGAGGTGCGTTCGCGCAGCGGAGGTTTCGAAGGAGCCCTCCAGCCGGCCGCGCGATCCCCGGAGGGCTCCTTCGAGGCTCGGTGCGCTCGCACCTCAGGATGAGGGGACTGGGTGGGAGCGGCCCTCGTCCGATGACCAGCCCTCAGCCTCCCTGCCGCCGGGCTCCGGCAGCCTACACCGCAAAAGCATCCGCCAGATACGCCCGCACGAAGCCCGGCATCCGAGTCGCCTCCGGACCGTCGGCCGCGCGCGCCACGTGGATCCCGGCGAGTTCCGGCTCCGCCTCCCGGCGGCGGTGGGCCTCGATGCGGGCGCACAGGGCGTCGGCCGTCTCCGGGAACCGCACCGGGCGCAGGAAGGCGAGCTGCCCCTCCCCGGCCAGTAGCACCCAGTCGGTCGCGGCATCCGCCGGCAGCGCCAGGCCGGTCTCCTCGGCGAGCTCCCGGGCGGCGCTGCCGGCGAGGTCGACGGTCTCGCCCCGCACGTCGTCGAGGTCGGGCGTGCCGCACGGGAAGTAGAGCTGGCCGGCATTGGCCGTATGGGTGCCCATCGCGCCGAGCAGCACCCCACCGTCCAGGCTCCCGGGCACGATCGCCGCGAAGGCGTTGACCACGCCGGCTTCCGTGCGGCCCCGGTCCCGGTAGGCGATGAAGCTGGAATAGCGGGCGGCAAACAGGTCGACCCGGGCGATCCCGTCCGCGACCGACCAGGCGCGGGCGAGCAGCACGGTGCCGTCGAACATCCCGGGGCTGCGGGCGCGCCGCGCCTGCCAGTGTTCGGCAATTTCCGCTTCGTGGTCCCGGGCGAACGGCCAGTCATGCGCGACGAGTCGCGCCGTGACCCCGGCGAGCCGGGTGATCCGGAAGCCGTCAGACACGCAAGGTCCCGTCCGACACGATCACGGCCGAGCCGCCGATCTCCACCGAGCGAAGGGCGCCGGCCGCGATCGTGAGCTGGAGCGCGATGGCGCTCGGCCGGCCCATGGCCTCGCCCTGCTGGATCGCCACGTCGTGGGTGCCGTCGCCCAGGGTCTCGAACTGCATCAGCACCCCCGCGAAGGCGGCGGCCGCCGAGCCGGTGGCGGGATCCTCCGCGATACCGAGATGCGGCGCGAACATCCGCACCCGCCAGCTCTGGCCCGTCCCCTCGGGGTCTGGCGCGTAGAGGTAGAGCCCGTCCTGCGCCTCCGGTCCTCGCGCCGGCTGGGCGGAATCGAGCGCCGCCACCGTGGCCACCGGCACGCAGGTGAAGGTCGGCCCGACCCCGTGGCGGCTCGGGACGTGCCGGCCGGTGCAGAGATCGCCGGGCTCGAGCCCGAGGAGCGGCGCGAGCACCGCCGGCTCCGGGCCGGCGCCCAGAAATTCCGGCAGGGCCGGCAGCTTGAACCGTGCCCGGCCGCCGCTGCCGTCGGACAGCGTCTCGACCACGCAGGGCACGATCCCGATCCGCTCCTCCAGGCCGAAGGCCCGGGCATCGCCCCGGGACGGGTCCTCCAGGGCGAGCAGCACGGCGCTCCCCACGGTCGGGTGGCCGGCGAACGGAAGCTCGTGCCGCGGCGTGAAGATCCGCAGACGCGCCCGCTGCCGCGCGTCGGTGGGCGGCAGCACGAACACCGTCTCGGACAGGTTGAACTCCGCCGCGATCGCCTGCATCGCGGCCGTGTCGAGCCCCTCGGCGTCGCGCACCACGGCCAGCGGGTTGCCGGCGAATTTTTGGTCGGTGAACACGTCGAGGGTGACGAAGCGGCGCGCCATCGTGTCGGTCCTCCGGGCGGCGCCCGCGACCGGCTGGCGGCTGCGGCGCGCTTTGCTAAGGCTGTGCGAACGCCCGACTCGATCCGGGCGGCGCGGTCCCAGAGCCTAGCCCAGTGCGGCACCGCTTCCCAGGCCGCGGAGACGGGAGGGAGCCATGCCCGACACGGAGCACGCCTACGCGGTCACGGTGACCTGGACCGGCAACACCGGGGCCGGCACCCGGACCTATCGCGGCTACGACCGCGCCTTCGAGGCCGCCTCCCCGGGCAAGCCGGTGATCACCGGCTCGTCCGACCCGGCCTTCCGGGGCGACCCGGCGCGCTGGAACCCGGAGGACCTGCTGGTGGCCTCGCTCTCGGCCTGCCACAAGCTCTGGTATCTCGGCCTGTGCGCGCAGGCCGGGATCGTGGTGACGGCCTACGCCGACACCGCCGAGGGCCGCATGACCGAGGAGCCCGGCGGTGCGGGCCAGTTCACCGCGGTCACCCTGCGCCCGCGCGTGACCGTCACGGCGGAATCGGACGCCGCCGCCGCCCTGGCGCTGCACCACCGGGCGCACGCGCAATGCTTCATCGCCCGCTCGGTGAACTTTGCGGTGACGCACGAACCGACCATCGTGCGGGAGGGCGTGGATTGAGGGCGTGCGCGATTCGGCCCCTACACCGCCTCGACCAAAAAGGTCTCGGTCGGGGTCACGTATTCCGCCTGCGCGGCCACGGTGAGGATCTCCCGGGAACCCGCCGCCGCGGTGCGCTTCAGGAGGCCGTAGACCGAGGCGGCGGCCGCGCCCAAAGCCGTGGCGGCCGAGCCGGTGCGGGCGTAGTGGACCAGGAACAGGGCCGCGATGCAGTCGCCCGCGCCGTTCACCGCGATGGCGAGGCGCGGGGTGCGGACCCGGAACACCCGGCCCTCCGCCCCGGCCAACAGGTCGATCCGGTCGGGCGGCGTGTCGGCGCAGAGCGCCGAGGTGACCAGCACCACCCGGGGGCCCCGGGCCTGGAGCGCCGCGATCGCGGCCGCCGCCTCCGGAAGGGTCCGGCTCGGCAGGCCGGTGAGCCGGTCGAGCTCGAACTGATTGGGGGTGAGGATGTCGGCCGCCGGCACGGCGTGGTCACGCAGGAACGCCTCGATCCCGGGCCGCACGTAGACGCCCTCCGCGACATCGCCGATCACCGGGTCGCAGCAATAGAGGGCCTGCGGGTTCGCGGCCCGCACGGAGGCCACCGCCTCCAGGATCGCCGCCCCGATCGCGGCCGAGCCCATGTAGCCCGACAGCACCGCGTCGCAGCCGGGAAACACCCCGCGCTCGCCGATGCCCCGCACCACGTCGCGGATCATGTCCGCCTCGAAGATCGGGCCGCGCCACGCCCCGTAGCCGGTGTGGTTGGAGAACTGCACCGTGTGCACCGGCCAAACTTCGACCCCGAGCCGCTGCATCGGGAACACCGCCGACGCGTTGCCGACATGCCCGTAGGCGACGTGGGACTGGATCGACAGGACGTTCAACGCGGGTGATTCCCGGTGCCGTGAGGAGAGCCGCTGCTGTCGGCGATCCGGCGCGCGGGCGCAAGCGCGGGGGCACGCACGGGAGGCGCGCACGGGGGGCACGCCGCGAGCGGCGCGGTTCGGACGGCCGGCCCGCCTCGGGTTCGGCCCCCGCGGCCGGCAGGCGGGCCGGACCGCGTCCCGCTCGGCTGGACGGCGGGAGCGGATCAGGGCGCGCGGCAGCGCATGGCCACCGTCGCCTGCGTGACGCTCAGCGCCCGGCGCCGCGTCTCCAGCGAGGCGCCCGGCGCATCCGAGACGGACGCGGCCTCCCGCTTCAGCGTAGCGTCGCAGGCGCAGGAGCTGTAGCCGGCGGCGTCGTAGCAGGCGTCGTGGCGCATGCAGGCGGCATCGAGGGCGTCGATCGGGGGCAGGCCCTCGCCGCGCTGGCCCGTGCCGCAATAATTGCCGTGGAACAGGTCCTCGCCGGCCGCGACCTTGCCGAGATCGCCCTTGGGCGGCGCCGGCGCCTCCGCCTGCCCGCTCGGGTTGAGGTCGTTGGCCGGGCCGCCAGCCTTGGAGCCCGACGCCCGCAGCGCCTTGGGGATGCCGGAGCGCTCGCCCGGCTCGTTGAGCGCCTCGCCCGCCCGGCCGTTCGGATCGGACAGGTCCGGCAGCGGCGGCGGCGGCCCCGGGCGGGGCTCGTCCGCCTCCAGGGTGGTATACGCCTCACCGGCGACGGCCTGCGCCCGGACATGCTGCGGGACGGCCAGGAGCAACAGCCCGAGGAGGACGAGAAGGGTGGGTCTCACGGCAGGCTCCCGAATGCGGAGCCAGCAATGCGGAGCGCGACTGTTCCGTTCCGAAGTCGGTCTGCGCAGCGGGGCCGGGTCGGGGGCGTCCTGCGCGGTTGGGGCCGAGCCCCGAGAGGCCGCCAGCACGGCGCGCCCGGTGCCGACCCGTCTGCGCCCGCCGATGCCCCGGACCGTGGCGCGGATTGTTTCCGCGTCGAAGACCGGGCGTCAGTCGAGATGGTTTGAGAACGGGACGGTGTGGACCGGCCCGACCTCGACCCCGCGCCGCTGCATCGGGACCATCGAAGCCGCGTTGCCAATCGGGCCGTAGTCGACGTCGGACTAGATCGACAGGGTGTTCAACGCCGGTGATTCTCGGATCGCGGGGGAGAACCGCCGCTGCGGGCGATATTGTCCTAGATCTTGGTTTAAAACATAGCCTGCATATCTAGTAGTAATTTTGTAAAATTAGTTTGTCCGTATCTTATAAGGCGCCATCGGGATTAAATAAATCCGTTTGCTTCGGAGGGCGATCGGGAATGAAGCGCATGACCTTTTTAATTTTGTAAGTTGGTTGTTTGGCGTTATTGTCGGAGTCATAAGGCGTGATTATTTCCAACACAACTTGGTACGTATCCTCTGATAGTGCGCCGCCTCTTTCCAGTGTATCTTGTGCAATTGTTGTCGCAATAATGTCTGCGTGTATGGTTTCCAGCCCAAGGCGAAGCCGCCAGTTTATTGCGCTTGCATCGTATACCGGCGAATAAACGCTTAGCCATGCGGGTGTTTCTTCAACGTCTGGCTCGTTGACCTATTTGCTTTCTTCTATGCCTTCACACAAGATGCGGCGATATTGGCAACCTCTTCGGGTGTGAAATTTTCCGGCGTATCCTCTTCATTCCCAGAAACACGCATTGTTTCAAAGCCATCATGCCCCAGTGGCAAGAAAGCATCCTGAGTTGCTTGAAGCGCCTTTGGATTTTTTGACAGGCTATATATTTCTGGTGTCAGGCAAACCCTATTGTCATTGCCTTTTATTGTGACTTTTATAATTCCACGCGGGTCGGATCCGACTCTTTCTTCTATAATATCTTAGCCTTTTTCCGCCCGAGATATTTCAAAAAATTTATTTAGCCTGTTGCGAGCCCAACTCCATATAGCGGACCTTTCGGAAGGCCGATCTATACAAGTAGTTCTCTCGCGATTTTTACTTGATCCAGGCCGAGAAATTGCTTGATTTGATCGTAAAAACCATTGATCAGTTCAATATTTATGTTGAAGCATTTGTGCTCGAAATCTGAGACAAATAAAACTTTAGTTGTGGATTTTTGCCATCAAACTCTGTATTGGCCTCGAGCAGCAGTCGGCCAAAAGCCAGCAGCGCTGGCGCCAAGTTCCGGACATCAATAGAGTGGTCGTCCGCACGAGAGGGGCCATCGTAAGCAACTAAGAACTCTTGCCGGCTCATCGGCACGTCTTCGGCTTGAGCCATTTGTACCCCTCCTTCACAGACAGCGAAGAGTGCAAATCGCGTTTAAGTTGTCCATCCATGACGTGGCCGGATTCAGCAGGAAGCTTAACCGCTGTGATAAAACTGCTGCAGGCTCCTTATGGAGCTATCTATAGCACGCGAACAAAGGATGAACAAACTGGCGGATTACCGACCCCTGCAATGCCGGCTCTGGATTTGCCGTCGGTAGCAAGAACAATCGCAAAGGGCGATCAATCAATATGTCAGGTTCATAGGCTGGCGCTCCCGCCCCTACTCCCAAGCCTAGTTCAATCACCCAAAACCCTTGTCCCCGGCCCTCTCCCGCCTCAGATGGGTTCGATCC
>NZ_VRVA01000128.1:0-13798 GCF_008039945.1 Methylobacterium sp. WL64 | reverse complement strand
GGTCGGCTCCGGACGGGCGGCGGCCGGCCGCGGCGGGGCCTCCTCGTACGCGTCCGGCTCGTCCTCTTCCGGGGGCAGCGGGACCGGTGCCCGGCGGGCGGTCGCCCCCGCAGGAGCCGACGCGTCCCGGCTCGGATCCTGACCGTCGAACGGGGCCTCGAAAACCGGCTCGCGCCGCGCCTGGCCCGGCTGGGCGGCCTCCGGCAGGTGCTCGGCCCAGGGCAGGTCCGCATCCGTGAAGGCGCGCCGCGCCGCGAGCGCCGGGGAGGCGCTGTCGAACGGCTCGACCCGGCCGGTCCGCCACGCCTCGATCCGCCGCGCCAGGGCGACGCGCATCCGCATCAGGCCCTGGGCGAGGGCGCCGATGCCCACGAGGCCGAGGCTCGGCTCGTCGGCATCCTCGCGCTCGTCGCGACCCCGCACGGACGGATGCCGGGCGGGATAGGGCTCGTCGTGGAAGGACTCCTCCTCGGCGGCCCCGAACCGGCAGGCGCCGGTCAGGCTGAGGATCGCCACCGCGGCGTAGACGAAGCCGACGAGGTGGGCCGCCGCCGACGACACCGCCCCGACGATCACCCGGGCCATGGACAGCAGGCCGTCTCCGGCGACGCCGCCGAGCCCGGTGGGCAGGGGCCAGCGCGCGGTGGGCGGCAGGGCGCTCGCCACCGCGCTCGCGGCGCAGAAGCCGATGATCCAGAGCGCCAGGCGCATGCCGCCCTGGGGCAGGTCTCGCTCGCGCATCAGCCTGACGCCCCAGAGCACGGGCGGCAGCACGAACGCGAGGGCACCCAGACCGAGGATCTGCATGGCGAGGTCGGCCACGACGGCGCCCGGCTGGCCGAGCACGTTGTGGGCCGGGTGGTCGGTGGCGTGGTTGAGGCTCGGGTCGTCGATCGACCACGTGGCGAGCGCCACGGTGAGCGCGACCGCGCCGGTGAACAGGACGAGCCCTCCGAGCTCCGTCAGGCGCTTGCCCAAGAAGGGGCGAACGCTGTCGACGTAAGTGTCGTAGGGCGACGCGGGACGGCGAAGCGAGCGCATGCGGGACCGGACGCGAACGGGGACTCTGACCCGAAGGCTAGTCATGCCGGCCTTAACGACCTGCTAAGGTTGAGGAAGCCTGACCCCCCGTACCCTGGGCCCGCGCGGGATCCGGAGCGGGCGTGTCCGGGCCTGGGGTGGTGCAAAAACCGCCCCGCTATGGCACAGAAACCGCCATGAACATCGACGGTCAGCCCTATCGCACGATCTTCCCGGACCCGGACGGCGTCAGCGTCCAGGTGATCGACCAGACACGCCTGCCCTTCGCGTTCGAGCTGAGGCGCCTCGCCACGCTGGACGACGCGGCGGTGGCGATCCGCACCATGATCGTGCGCGGCGCGCCGCTGATCGGCGTCACCGCGGCCTACGGGCTGGCGCTCGCCATGCGGGCGGATCCGTCGATGGACGGGATCGACCGGGCGGTGGCGACGCTCGCCGCGACGCGCCCGACGGCGATCAACCTGCGCTGGGCGCTCGACCGGGTCGCCGGCAACCTGCGGCAGATCCAGCCGGCCGAGCGCTTCGCCCACGCCTTCGCGGAAGCCGGCCGCGTCGCCGAGGAGGATGTCGCCAGCTGCCGCTCGATCGGCGCCCATGGCGGCCAGATCATCGCCGACCTGCACAAGGCGAACGGCGGGCGGCCGGTCACGGTGCTGACCCATTGCAACGCCGGCTGGCTCGCCACGGTGGATTGGGGCACCGCGCTGGCGCCGATCTACGCCGCCCACGAGCGGGGCGTGCCGGTGCACGTGTTGGTGGACGAGACCCGGCCGCGCAGCCAGGGCGCGGCGCTCACCGCCTTCGAGCTGAACGGCCACGGCGTGCCCCACACGGTGATCGCCGACAATGCCGGCGGCCACCTGATGCAGCATGGCGGCGTCGACCTGTGCATCGTCGGCTCGGACCGCACCACGGCGTCGGGTGACGTCTGCAACAAGATCGGCACCTACCTGAAGGCGCTGGCCGCCCACGACAACCGCGTGCCGTTCTACGCCGCCCTGCCGTTCTCGACGATCGACTGGACGCTCCACGACGGCGTCAAGGAGATCCCGATCGAGGAGCGCGACGGCCGCGAGGTCACCCACATGACCGGCCGCCTGGCCGAGGGCGGCTTCGCCACGATCGAGGTGGTCTCCCCGGGCAGCCCCGTGGCCAACCCGGCCTTCGACGTGACCCCGGCCCGCCTCGTGACGGGGATCATCACCGAGCGCGGCATCTGCGCGGCGAGCGAAGAGGGGCTGTGCGGGCTCTACCCGGAGCGCCGGAAGGCGGCGTGAGCCGCCTCAGTGCACGCCGGGCCGGCCGGATTCGGCGAGCTGCTGCGCCCGTGCGTTCTGACGCTCGAACATCCAACCCGGGTATTCGGGCGGCAGGACGCTCACCGCGTCGAGGGCATCGAGTTCCGCGTCGGTGAGGCTCAGCCGCGTGGCCGCGATGTTGTCCTCGAGTTGGTCGAGGCGCTTGGCGCCGACGATGACGCTGGTCACCGCCCGGCGGTGCAGCAGCCAGGCGAGCGCCACCTGAGCCACCGAGACGCCGCGGCTCTCCGCCACCGGGCGCATCGCGGCGATGCAGGCTTCGCCGCGCGGGCCGTCGACCGGCGGAAAGTCGAAGCTCGCCCGCCGACCCTCCCCGGAACCGCCGGAATACTTGCCGCTGAGCAGGCCGCCGGCGAGGGGGCTCCAGACCAGGAGTCCGAGACCCTCGGACCGCAGCATCGGGACGATGTCCCGTTCGAGGTCGCGACCGGCGATCGAGTAATACGCCTGCAGGGTCTCGAACCGCGCGAGGTTGGCCCGCTCGGCGATGCCCTGCGCCTTGACGATCTGCCACGCCGCCCAGTTCGAGACCCCGACGTAACGCACGTGGCCGTGCTGCACGAGGATGTCGAGGGCCCGCATCGTCTCCTCCATCGGCGTCGCCGGGTCGAAGCCGTGGATCTGGTAGAGGTCGATGTGGTCGAGCTTGAGCCGCTTCAGGCTCGCCTTGCAGGCGTCGATCAGGTGCAAGCGCGAGGCGCCCCGCGCGTTGGCGCCTGGACCCATCGGCCCGTAGCCCTTGGTGGCGACGACGACGCTGTCACGCGGGACCCTGAGATCGCGCAAGGCCTGTCCGGTGATCTCCTCGGAGAGCCCCTCGGCGTAGACATCCGCCGTGTCGATGAAGTTGATGCCGGCGTCGATCGCCCGCCCGACGAGCCGCCCCGCCTCGGCTTGGTCGAGGGCGCCGATCTGGCGCCACATCCCGTCTCCGCCTCCGAAGGTCATCGTCCCGAGGCAGAGTTCCGAAACGAACAGCCCCGTGTTGCCGAGCTTCTTCTGGTACATGTATCCGGTATCCCGTCCGTCTCCGTCGCGACAACGCACGGGGACCGGAACCGCTGCGCCTCACGGCTCCCAGCGATGGAACACCGCGCTGTCGAACGAAAAAACCGGCTCGCCGCGCTGGTTCACCCCGGTGTTGCGCGCAAACGCCAGGCCCCAGCCGGGGCGGGACGCGGAGGCGCGCTTGTCGGTGAGCTTCGTGCTGAACCGGACCGTGTCGCCGGCGTAGACCGGCTTGAGCCAGCGCAGGTTCTTGAAGCCCGGGGAGGGGCCCGATTCCGGAACTGGGCCGCGGCTCGCCGTGTAGGCGGCGTCCCGGGCGCGGGTGGTGAGCAGCCGGTTCATGTAGGCTGAGGCGGTGTGCCAGCCGGAGGCGCAGAGACCGCCGAAATGGCTGCGCTTGGCGGCCGCGTGGTCGAGGTGGAACGCCTGCGGGTCGTAGGCCTCGGCGAAGGCCACGATCGCGGCGGCGCTGAACGGGTAGGCCCCGAGGTCGCGGACCAAGCCGATCTCGGCGTCCCGCAGGAACGGCAGGATCTCGGCATCCTCCGGCTCCTCGACCGGGCCCGGCTCGCCGATCTCGACGGGGCGGGGCGGCAGGGGATCGGTGCCGCGGCGGGCCAGCATGAAGGTGAAGCGCTGGGTCAGCACCGTCTCGCCGCGCGGGTTGCCCAGGGCGACCTCCGCGGTGACGAAGCCGAGCCCCGGCTTCGAGGCCGAGTCCCGCATCCCCACGACCCGGAAGGTCAGCGTCAGCGCGTCCCCGGGCAGGACCGGCGCCAGCCAGCGCAACTCGTCGATCCCGGGCGCGCCCAGCGACGAGCCGCCCTGGAACGGACCCCGCTGCAGCAGCCGCATCCCCAGCGCGGCCGTGTGCCAGCCCGACGCGATCAGCCGCCCCGCGAACGTCGACTCCGCCGCCGCCTCGTCGAGGTGGAACGGCTGGAAGTCGAACGCCCGCGCGAACCCCACGATGGCGTCGCGGGTGACCGTCAGGGGCTCGCCGGCGATGACGTCGCCGACGGAAAAATCCTCGATCGCGGGGTCCGGCATGGCAGCCTCGTCCAGTGCGTCAGGGGAGGGGGGCTCAGTTGGCGAAGCGGAAATGCAGCACGTCGCCGTCCTGCACCACGTAATCCTTGCCCTCGAGCCGCAGCTTGCCGGCGTCCCGGGCACCGGATTCGCCGCCCAGCGTGGTGTAGTCCTTGAACGCGATGGTCTCGGCGCGGATGAAGCCCTTCTCGAAATCCGAGTGGATCACCCCGGCGGCGCCGGGCGCGCGGGTGCCCTTGGTGATCGTCCAGGCCCGGGCCTCCTTGGGGCCGACCGTGAAGTAGGTCACGAGGCCCAGGAGGTCGTAGCCGGCGCGGATCACCCGGTTGAGGCCGGGCTCGGTCAGACCCACGGCCTCCAGGAACTCGGCCTGGTCGCCCTCCGGCATCACGGCGATCTCGCTCTCGATCTTGGCCGAGACCACCACCGCGATGGCACCCTCGGCCTTGGCGCGGGCGAAGACCGAATCCGAGTAGGCGTTGCCCTTGTCGGCATCCCCCTCGTCGACGTTGCAGACGTAGAGCACCGGCTTGGCGGTCATGAGGCCCAGGGACTGGAACAGCTTCTCCTCGTCCGGCTTGCGCTCGACCAGCCGCGCCGGCTTGCCCTCGCGCAGCAGCGGCAGGGCGCGGTTGACGAGATCGAGGCTCTCCTTGGCCTCCTTGTCGGCACCCTTGGCCTTCTTCTCCAGGGCGACGGCCCGGCGCTCCAGGCTGTCGAGGTCGGCCAGCATCAGCTCGGTCTCGATGGTTTCGATGTCGGCGGCCGGATCGACCTTGCCCTCGACATGGGTGACGTCGCCGTCGGTGAAGCAGCGGACCACGTGCGCGATGGCGTCGACCTCACGGATGTTGGCCAGGAACTGGTTGCCCAGGCCCTCGCCCTTGGAGGCGCCGCGCACCAGCCCGGCGATGTCCACGAAGGTCAGCCGCGTCGGGATTTTCTCTTTCGAACTCGCGATCCGGACGAGGTCGTCCAGGCGCGGATCCGGCACCGCCACCTCGCCGACATTCGGCTCGATGGTGCAGAACGGATAGTTCGCCGCCTGCGCGGCCGCCGTCTGCGTCAGCGCGTTGAACAGGGTCGACTTGCCGACGTTCGGCAGGCCGACGATGCCGCATTTGAAGCCCATGGACTCAGTTCCGTTGAAGCACGTCGCCGGGCGACGCGCGGAAAGGGTTGATGAGGGTCAGGCCCTCGAACACGGTGCCGTGTGCCATATCCTCGGTCAGGAAGTATCGGCATCCGGCGAGCTGGGCCGCGGCTACCAGGAGGCAATCGAACCACTGATAGCCCAGCTTGTCCCGCACCGCCCAGGCGACCTCGAGTTCCTCCTCGTCCAGGGGCTTGTCGCCCCAGACCTTAAGCGCCTCGATCTCCTGCTGAATGTCGGCGAGGGGACGCCTCGGCTCGTTCCTCAGGATCCAGCGTGTCAACTCGTTGAGGACCTGCATGTTGATGCGCGCGGCGCCCTGTGCGCCGAGGCTTCGCACCCATTCCTGGGCGGTCGCCTTTTTGTCGCTCTGCTTGGCGTCGCGCCCATAAATCAGCACGTTGGTATCGACGAAGACCTGGTCAGTCATCGTACAGCTGGTCGCGTGTCGGGGCGCGTCCGTTCTCGTCGGTCAGGTTCATTGGGGGGCCGGCCAGGAACCGCTCGATCGCTTCGAGCTGCGTCAGCGGCCGGCCGACGCGCTGCTCGACGGCCTCGGCGACGAACCGCGACAGGCTCTTGCCGTCGCGCGCGGCGGCGACACGCGCCCGCTGCAGCAGGGCCTCGCTCATCGTCACGGTGACGTTCTTCATCGCAGCCTCCGCCGGCTATATCGTGTCCTCGTGTTTCCGTGTCAATTTTTCGCGCCCAGCGTCTTCACCGCGTCCCAGCCTCGGCCGGCCATGGCGAGGTGGACCTTGTTCTGGAAGCTCGCATCCTCGCCCACCGCCAGCAGGGCGACGTGGTCGGCGACCGCGTGGCAGAGATCCTCGACCCAGGGCAGCTCGGCCTTGCCGAAATCGTTGAGCACGTAGGCGTGCACCTGTGCCTTGTCGCCGGGATGGCCGATGCCGAGCCGCACCCGGCGGTAGTCGTTGCCACATTGGGCGGTGATCGAGCGCAGGCCGTTATGGCCGGCATTGCCGCCGCCCAGCTTCACCCGGAGCTTGGCCGGGGCGAGGTCGAGTTCGTCGTGCAGCACGATCACGTCGCTCAAGGGGATCTTGTAGAAGCGCTGCGCCTCCGAGACCGAGCGCCCGGACTCGTTCATGAAGGTCGAGGGCTTGAGCAGGATCGCCCGCTCGGTGCCCAGCACGACCTCGGCAGCCTCGCCCTGGAAGCGGTGCCGGAACGGGCTCGCCCGGTGCTGGCGGGCGATCGCGTCGATGGCCAGGAAACCGATATTGTGCCGGTTGTTCGCGTAGCGCGAACCCGGGTTTCCGAGGCCGACGATCAACCGCATGGCAGAGTTCCTGGCGCGATCCGGTTCATACCCGCTCACGGGGCATCCATTGCGGGGCGGTCTGTGGCACGCTTCCCCGCGCGACGCATCCCCGCTCCGGCCGCGAGACCCGCACCGCCGCGCCTGCCGTTCCGGCCTCACCGGATCCTGCATCGGGCCTTCGGAGCCGCACGGTCGCCGACCTTGCGCCGACCGTGCGCCACCGCACGGCATCGGTCGAACCGCCGGCAGAGTATCGCGGTTGAGAGGTCACATTCGGCCAAGCAAAGCCCGAGCGATCAAGACCGCCGTACCGACGATCTTTCTCACCCGACACGGTTGACCGGATCACTTCCCGTCGCAGTCAGACTCAGACACGAGGAGATCGTCATGACGATTCGCATGTTCGCCGCCGCCGCCCTGTTCGCCGCCGCGGCCACGCCGGCCCTGGCGCAGGGGCTGGACTCGAAGCATTCGCCATACCCGGCCTCCGCCTATTCGGGCTGGGTCGGCAACGGGAACCTGATGCAGCAGGATCAGACCCCGTCCGCACGGGCCTTCGCCTATCGCTATGCCGGCCCGCATGCCGGCGGCCCGGCCAACGCCCTGCCGCGGTACTGAGGCCGGGGGGGAGGGCGCCGCCCGTCAGCGCGTCGGGACGGCCAGCTCGTCCCGCACGCCGATGCCGGCTTCCGGCCCCACGCCATCGATCGCCCGCAACTCGCCCGGCCGCAGGGTCCCGCTCAGGAGATCGACCTGGCTCACGAGGCGGGCGAGCGACTGCCCCCGGTCGAGGACCGGCCGCTCGGGCAGCGGCCGGTCCTCACCGAGCGCCGCCAGGGTGGCGGCGATCCAGGCCCGCCAGGCCTCCGCCTCGGGGGCGCCGGCCTCGGGCGCGTGGCGCAGCACCGACAGCCGGGCGCTGATCCGGCGCAGGGTCGCGTCCGCCACCATGGCGGCCTCCACCTCCGGGTGGCTCCCCGCCCGGGGCTGTTGCAGGGCCCGCGACAGGGCGGCTTCCAGGTCGTTGAGGGCGAGGCCGGCCGTGCGGGCCCGGGCCAGCACGACGGCATCGCGCGCCTCGCCGGGGACGGCGAGCAGCACCGCCTCGGCGAAGCCGGCATGGGCCTTGAGCGCCCGCCGCAACTCCTGTCGGACCTGGTCCGGCTCCCAGATCGGCCAGAGCAGGAGGCAGCTCGCGACCGCGATCAGCCCGCCCAGCACGGTGAAGCCGGCGCGCATGCCGACGATCTCCCAGGAGCTGTGGCCGGGCTCCAGCAACTCGACCAGCAGCACCACCAGCGGGGTCAGACAGGTGACGAAGAAGCCGTAGGAGATCTGGCGCGCGGCGAACCCGACGACGCTGAGCACGAGGATCAGCCCGGCCTCAACCAGCGGGGTCGTGGCGTAGTAGGCCAGCACCGCGCCCGCGAGGCCGCCCAGCACGGTGCCGCCGATCCGCTCCAGCGCCCGCTGCCACGTCGCGGCGTAGAACGGCTGCATGGTCAGCACCACGGTCATCACCAGCCAATGCGTGAACGCGCCGGCATAGGTCAGGGTCGCGGCCAGCGCAGGCGCCGCGACCGCGGTGGCCCGCAGGGCGTGCCGGAGGTTCGGCGAGGCCGGGGTGAAGTTCTGCCGCAGCGGCTCCCAATAGCGGGTCCAGCGGTCGAGGCTGCGGCCGTCCGTGAGGGTGCCGCCGGGCCGATAGCCCTCCGGGGTCGAGAGCTTGGCGCCCATGCGGACGCGCCCGACGATCCGGTCGGCCAGCCGCGCCAGGGTCGGATCCTCCGACAGGTCCTCGGCCGCCCGGGCGATGGAGCGCTCCAGCCGGGCGAGATCGAGGCTGGCATCGTCGCGGATCGCCCGGGCGATGGTGACCAGGAGCGGGCGCAGGCGCCGCAGGAAGGTCTTGGCCAGGGTCCGGCGGCGGGCATCGGGCCGGCTGTCGATCAGCTCCGAAACGGCGATCAGGGCGGAAAAAATCTGCTCGGCGCTCTCAAGGCGCAGGAGCGCCTGGGCGGTGCGCTCGGAGACGCGCTCCCGGGATCGGGCGAGGTCGAGGATCATGGTGCGGGCGGCCTCGATGCTCGCGCGCACGCCCCGCCGGTGGCCGCGCGCATGCCCGTCGAACGCGTCCGCGTCGGGAGCGGGCAGGGCGACGAGCCGCTCGAGGTCGCCGCAGAGCCGCGCCAGGCCGTGCCAGACCTCGGCCACCGCCCGGTGCGCCGGCCGGTACGGGTGCAGGCGCCAGATCACTAGGGCGAGCAGCGTCGCCCAGAGCCCGCCGGCCGCGAACATCAGCGCCACGATCCCGGCCTGCTCCAGGGTCAGCGGCCGGTCGAGCGCGATGCACAGCACCACCACCAGCACGTTCCCGGCCGATTGCGCCTGCACGCTCCAGACCCGGACGTAGGAGCACGCGAAGATCAGCGCACAGGAGACCGGCACCACCACCAGCAGCCCCAGGGGCTGCAGCAGGCCGAGGCCCGCCCAGAGCAGGCCGCCGAGCAGCGAGAACGCGGTCAGCACGCGCAGGCGCACCCGCATCGGGCCGCCATTGTCGCAGAAGCACGCGAGGTTGGCGGCCAGCGCCATGGTCAGCAGCGGCGGCCATTGCACCCAGATGTTGATCAGGATCACGACGCCGAACGCGAAGGCCGCACGCACGCCTTCGACCAGCCGCACGTTGCGCAGGTCCAGGCCCGTGGGCAGGCGCCGCAGATCCGCCCCGGGCCGGCCGAGGCTGCCCCGGCCCTCAGCCCGGCGGCGCGGCGCCGGCCTGGGCGCCCCTTTCGGCGCCGGGTTGGGCGCCGGGTTGGGCGACGATGCGGGGGGACTCGGGGGCGACAAGCTCGGACTCCTGTGCGGGCGCTCCTGCGGGCGCTGGGCCCCGGCATGAACCGCGCCCCGACCTGTCCGGATCCACCCCGGGCCGCAACCCTGCCTTGCCGCGCCGGGGCGACGGAACGCGCTCGCTGCCACGCCGACCGGCTGCCCCATCGGGGCGCCCCGGACCGGCCGCAGACGCTTGACCCTCGGCCAAGCCCGTGGCTTCTGGGCCTGCTGGCACCCCAGACTCCGTAGCTCAGCTGGATAGAGCAGCCGCCTTCTAAGCGGCAGGTCGTTGGTTCGAGCCCAACCGGGGTCGCCAGCAATTCACCCGCCCAGTCAATGACTTGGCGGGTTTTTCTTGGCCTGTATACGGCATTCTAAGCGCGCAACACGCCGCAACACCGATCGTTATTTTACAATGGCTTACGATGCGAGCCGAGGCGCTTGCGGGTGCTCCACGCAACACGGCTGCAACACGAAAGGCGTGTCTGTAAGCCTCTACGAGCGGCGGACCGCATGTCCCAAGCCTGAGCGTTATGCCTTGCAGCCGCCGTCATCACCGCTAGCTGGCGGAGCGACCGGCACAGTCCGGTGGCCGAAGCCGGAGAGTCCGATGCGTGTTCTGATGGTTGGCTATGAACCTGACTCGGTCGATTTCTCGGACCCAGCTCTCCCGCACGGACTAAATGCCGAGAAGATCCACCATGGGATCGAAGTGGCGCTTAAGGATATGCGCGACCGCGGCTGGGCGGCTGAGCAGTGCTTCATACAACCGGACGATCAAGCTGGCCCGATCCTGCGGCAGATGCTCACTTCCGGCTCCTACGACTGCCTCGTGATCGGCGCTGGCGTGCGTTCCTGGCCGCGGCACCTGGCGGTATTCGAAGTTCTTATCAACGTAGCTCGGGAGGCTGCGCCGACAGTTCCGATCGCCTTCAACACGCGGCCTGAGGATAGCGGTAATGCCGTCGAGCGGGTGTGCAGCAGGCATCGGATCTGACCGTACGCCGCCGCCCATACTTCACCGCCGCCCGACCGGCACGACAGTGTCAAAAAACGCGAAGGTTATAGCCATCATAACAACAGACCTCAGGATCAAAAGGGATCTGCTGGATCTTCTCTGACGCTTGGCGGACTATGCTGGAGCACGACGGCTCGCTGAGACGAGTCCGCGCGTTTGGAGGAACTTCGATGGGCGTGCTCAAAACCGGCCAGACCGTGGCGCTGGCTGTCGTCGCGGCCTCAGGCGGCTGGCTGTTTGCCCAGACTTCCTGGGGAGCATCCGACCACCCACCGCGGTTCCCGCAGCTAACCCTCGAGCAGCTTACGCCTGCTCAGCGTCCGGTTGGCGAGAAGATCATGAAGGTATCGAGCGTCGGACTTGCCGGCCCGTACAACCCGATGATCCGAAGCCCCGAGATGGCTCAGCGGATGTACGACCTGCTCGACTACCTGCGCTGGCACACCTCCGTGCCGACGCGATTGAATGAGTTCGCGATCCTGATCCAGGGCCGCCTCTGGCGCTCGCAGGTCGAGTGGTACGCCCATTACCCGCTGGCGATCAAAGCGGGACTCTCCGAGCAGGTGGCGGCTGATCTTAAAGCTAACAAGCGGCCGGAGGACATGAAGCCCGACGAGGCGGCCGTTTACGACTTCTGCATGGAGCTTTCCACGCAGCATGCAGTCTCGGACGAGACCTTTGATCGTGCCAAGCAGGTGCTGGGCGAGCAAGGCGTAGTGGACCTGACGACACTCACCGGCACCTACGTGACGGTGGCCATGCTTCTGAGCATGGCCGAGGAAGGCGTGCCGCCGGGCAAGGAACCCCCGTTCAATCCGGGCGAACGGTAGGGTGAGCAACAAGCGGTCTTGGCAGATTGTTGTCGGGACCCGCTGGATCCCCGGCGCGGCGGACATCCGCCCGCGCACGCCTTAACGCCTGTCGTAGCGCCCGCTCCATGGCCGAACGCCAGGTTTGCTAGCACGTCTGCCACGGCGGCGGGGCGACATCGTTCCAGGATCGACGCTCAGCGCGGTTGATGGCTCCCGGATCCCAGCCTGAGCAGACAAGGATACAATCCGCTATCGCACCTTCCGCGTGCTCAGGGCGACGCCAAGCAAAACGGCGGCGCCGACACCGGCCCAAACGAGCCCGGCACTCATCGTCCCCGCCGACGGTACACCCTTGCGTGCCCGCCAGCCACCGTCAGCGCTCGTTCCTTGTGGGATCGGTTCCCGCAGTGCCCCATGGGTCCCGGGTCCTGGATCGGCCCGGTCCAATGCGAAGCGGAATCCTGCGCCCATCACACGCTCGGTCAGCGAGGGCGCAAGCGCGTAGCCGGCTTGGGCGAGGCGGGCCGGCCAGCCGACCGCCATCTCGTGTCGGGGATGCCGAACCAAGCGCAGGTAGGCCTCGGCCACATCCTCGGGCGCGTAGTAGACGTGGCCTGGGTTGAGCGTCTTGCCCGTGACGTTGGCGCCGTGCTCCAGACCGGGTGTATCGACGATTGCCGGGAACACGCCACAGACGTGGATGTGCTTATGCCGGGCAAGTTCCTGGCGCAGACTGGCCGAGAAGCCGCGCAAGCCGAACTTGCTCGCGGTGTACGCTGCCGCGAACGGCGTCGGGGCCCAGCCGCCCATCGAGACCGTGTTGATCAGCGTGCCGTGCCCCTGGCGCAGGAAGTGTGGCAGCACGGCATAGGCACCGTGAATCGCACCCATTAGGTTGATCTCGATCGTCTGCCTGTGCAGGTCGAGCGGAGCGTCGAGGAGTGGCCCGAATACCCCCGCACCTGCATTGTTGATCCAGACATCGATGCCACCGAACGCCCTCGCCGCGCCTTCCGCCAGCGCGAAGACAGCGTCGGTGTCAGTCACGTCGGTTGGGATCGCGATCGCCGCACCACCACCGTCCCGGATCTCGCGCACGATATCGTCGAGCACATCGGCACGCCGGGCAGCGAGAACGACGCGGGCACCCCCGGCAGCAAAGGCATCAGCCGCGGCACGCCCGATGCCGCTCGACGCGCCGGTGATCACGACCGTAGATCCGCGCACTTGCGCCATGTCTCGCCCTCCCGCTCGTCGATCTCGATCAGCGAACCAGAGCAGGATTGTCGTGTTCCTGCGGCAGAGAGACCGCGGGTCGTCAGGTGTAGCGGATAACCTGGTGAACTCGCGAGCGGGGCAACGCGTCGCCATTGTGCCTTCATCAGGCTTGGCCGATCTTCTCGTAGTCGCTGCCCGTCTGCTCCGAGATTTCGAGCCAGTAGCGGTTTGAAGCGTCAGCGAACGGTGCCTGGACGTATCCCATGACTGAGAGAGGGCGACCGCGGCAGTTTGAACGCGGTCAGCCCGTCGAGGCGCTGGCAGGCACCATCGAGCGCGTCACCTTCCACAACCCCGAGACCGGCTTCTGCGTGCTCAAGGTCCAGGCTCGGGGCAAGCGCGATCTCGTCCCGGTGATCGGGCATGCCCCCGCCATCGCGGCCGGCGAGTGGATCACCGCCACCGGCATCTGGCACACGGATCGCCAGCACGGCGTGCAGTTCAAGGCCGAAACCCTCAAAGTCACGCCGCCCACTGGGGTCGAGGGCATCGAGAAATACCTCGCCTCCGGCCACATGCGCGGCATCGGTCCGGCCATGGCCAAGCGCATCGTTGCGGCGTTCGGCGAGGGCACGTTTGAAATCATTGAGGCCGAGCCGCAGCGACTGCCCGAGGTCGCCGGCATCGGCCCGAAGCGCGCCGCCCGCATCATCGCCGGATGGGCCGAGCAGAAGGCGGTGCGCGAGATCATGCTGTTCCTGCACGCCCACGGCGTCGGCACAGCGCGGGCGGTGCGGATCTTCAAGACCTACGGGCACGACGCCATCGCGGTCATGACCGAGGACCCGTACCGGCTGGCCAAGGACATCCGCGGCATCGGCTTCAAGACCGCCGACGCCATCGCGATGAAGCTCGGGCTGACCCCGGAGGCGCCGCAGCGGCTGCGCGCGGGCATCTCGTTTGCCCTGCAGACGGCGACCGACGGCGGACACTGCGCGCTCCCTGTGGTGGAACTGATCAAGCTCGCGAGCGACCTCCTCGGCGTCGAGGCGGCGCTGA
>NZ_VRVA01000127.1:0-14104 GCF_008039945.1 Methylobacterium sp. WL64 | reverse complement strand
GGGCCGGCCGGGGGGCGGGCGCAGGCTCACGAGCGGGAGCGGCCGGCGCCGCGCCGACGCCACGGCGCTTGACCGTCTCGACCACGACCTGCTTGGAGCGGCCATGGGAGAAGCTCTGACGTACGGTGCCCGCCTCGATCGGCCGCTTGAGGGAAAGCGGCTTCGGAGAAGTCCTGTTCAGAGTCTTGTCGCCCGGGTTGTTCGTGTCGCTCATTCAGCCTGAACCCTGAGGGTTTCCATCGTCCCGTGAACCGACGCCCGGTGGCGCCAGCCAAATTCGTCCTGGTGCGTCGTCAACGTGAGGCTTCGTCGATCCCGCCGATTCGGGCTGGATCGGGCTCCTCGGTCGCCGCGGCGGCGCCCTCGAAGGAGCGTAGCCGACGCCAACGCGACAGGCAGCCGGCAGCTCCGGCTCCTGCGACGAGCGCAGCGTGTATCACATGATCCCGACCTAAGGCCATGTCCAATTCATCTTCGGACAGGTCGTCGATGATCGGTATCCTTGACATGGCCTCACCGTGCCGTCGGTACAAGGCCGCGGCGATCTTGCGCCGGCCGTCCGGACTGGCCTCCGCGGCGTGGATCAGGGCCACCGCGCCGGGCTGGCCGCCGATCGCCGCCTCGACCTTCGAGAAGCCCGCGACCACGCAGCCCGCCTTGTTGGCCATGGCGATCGCCTGCCGCAGATCCTCGCGCAGGCCTGTGACGATCCGGTCCGGGAGGTCGGCGCCGGCCTGGGCCGGTCCCTTGAACGCCCGCGCGAACAGGTTCTTGCGGACCGCCGTCGCGACGGCATCCCGCTTCGCGCTGATCCAGGCGCCGCGCCCGGGGAGCTTGGCCCGCAGGTCCGGCACCACGGCGCCATCCGGGCCGCGCACGAACCGGATCATCGCCTCGGGCGGCTGGACGACGCGCGTGACGATGCAGGTCCGCTGCGGCACGCGCCGGCCGGGGCCACTGTCGAGCCCCCCGGCTTCCAGCGCGTCCTGCGGCCCCTCGTCGGGCAGGGTCTCGCCGACCTCGGCCATGAGCGCGTCCGCCGCGGCCTTTGCTCAGGCCTCGGCCGGGGTGGCGGCGGCCGGCTCGGGTGCCTCGTCGCCCTCGGCGGCCACTGCACCCTCCTCGGCCTCCGGCTCGGGCAGCGCCTCGATCCAGCCGGCCTTCAGGCGGGCGGCCATGATCAGGCCCTCGGCCTCGGTGCGGGACAGCTCGAAGCCGTCGAGATAGCCTGCGTGGCGCACGGCGTCGGGTCCGCGGCCCTCGGTGTAGCCGACCAGATCGTCGGTGGCGCAGCCCGCCAGGTCCTCGACGGTTTTCACGTCGTTCTCGCCGAGCGCGACCATCATGGGCGTGGTGATGCCCTCGATCTCGCGCAGCTCGTCGGCGACGCCGAGTTCGGTGCGGCGGGTGTCGTGCTCCTGCTCGATCCGGGCGAGGTGATCCTGGGCGCGGGCCTGGATCTCGGCGCCGGTCTCGTCGTCGAGCCCCTGGATGCCGGACAGCTCCTGGATGTCGACGTAGGCGATCTCCTCGACGTTGCGGAAGCCTTCGGCCGCCAGCAGCTGTCCGACGGTCTCGTCGACGTCGAGGGCTTCCATGAACACCTGGGTCCGCTCGGCGAACTCCTTCTGGCGCCGCTCGGATTCCTCGGCCTCGGTCAGGATGTCGATGTCCCAGCCGGTGAGCTGCGAGGCGAGCCGTACGTTCTGGCCGCGGCGGCCGATGGCCAGCGACAGCTGGTCGTCGGGCACCACCACCTCGATGCGGTCGGCCTCCTCGTCGAGCACGACCTTCACGACCTCGGCCGGCTGGAGCGCGTTGACGATGAACGTCGCCTCGTCCTCGGACCACGGGATGATGTCGATCTTCTCGCCCTGGAGCTCGCCGACCACCGCCTGGACGCGCGAGCCGCGCATGCCGACGCAAGCGCCGACCGGGTCGATGCTGCCGTCGCGGGAGATCACGGCGATCTTGGCGCGCGAGCCCGGATCGCGGGCCACGGCCTTCACCTCGACGATGCCGTCATAGATCTCGGGCACTTCCTGGCCGAACAGCTTGGCCATGAATTGCGGGTGCGAGCGCGACAGGAAGATCTGCGGCCCGCGCACTTCCGAGCGCACGTCGAACAGGTAGGAGCGGATCCGGTCGCCCGGCCGGAAGGTCTCGCGCGGGATCATCTCGTCCCGGCGCACGATGCCCTCGCCCCGGCCCAGATCGACGATGACGTTGCCGTACTCGACCCGCTTGACGATGCCGTTGAGGATCTCGCCGATGCGGTCCTTGTACTCGTCGAACTGCCGGGCGCGCTCGGCGTCGCGCACCTTCTGGACGATGACCTGCTTGGCCGACTGGGCGGCGACGCGACCGAAATCGAACGGCGGCAGGGTGTCGGAGATCACGTCGCCCACGAGCGCGCCGGGATTGTAGCGGCGGGCCTGGTCCAGGGTGATCTCGCGGGCGTCGTTCTCGACCTGATCGACCACCAGGAGGTGCCGCGATAGGCGCAGCGCTCCGGTCTTGTTGTCGATCTCGGCGTGCACGTCCGTCTCCGCGCCGTAGCGGGAGCGGGCCGCCTTGGCGATCGCCTCCTCCATCGCGTCGATCACGATGGAGCGATCGATCACCTTCTCGCGGGCGACCGCGTCGGCGATCTGGAGGAGTTCGAGCCTGTTGGCGCTGACGACGGCCATCGGTGTCGGTCCTTCTCTTCCGTCAAGTCCTGGTGCCGGGCGCCCGGAGGCGGCCGGCCCAAACCTCAATTCACGTCAATGCAGGTCGTCGCGGCTCTTGAGCCGGGACGCCTTGGACACGACCGGCTTCTTGGGACCGGTGCGCGGCGGTTTCTTGTCTTTCGCGGCCTTCGGGGCCGGCTTGCCGCCGACCTTGGCGGCCTTGACGGCCTTGGCCTTCGGACCCTGCGGCCGGGGCGCCGGCCGGGCCGGGACCGCCGGCGCGTCGTCCGCGTCCTCGTCCTCGTCCTCGTCCTCAGCCGCGTCGTCCTCATCCAGGGCCTCCGCGTCGTCGGCGGGCGGGCCGCCGCGGCGGAGGGATTCGCGAATCAGCTCGTCGGTGAGGACGAGATGCGCCTCGGCCAGATCCCGCAGCGGCAGGTCGACCCGGCTCGGCAGGCCTTCCTTCACGTCGGGCAGATCGATCGGGACGGTCAGCGCCTCCGGGTCCGGAGCGCCGAGGATCCCGCGAAACCGCTTGCGGCCATCGAGCGGCGGGCTCAGTTCGACCTTGACCTCGTAGCCGATCCAGCGGGCGAAATCCGAGACCCGCACCAGCGGCCGGTCGATCCCCGGGGAGGAGATCTCCAGGTTGTAGGCGGTGCCGACCGGATCATCGACGTCGAGGACCGGCGAGATCGCGCGGCTGACCGCCTCGCAATCGTCGATCGAGAAGGTGCCGTCGGGCCGCTCCGCCATGATCTGGACGGTGCAGCCGTTGGTGTTGGTGACCTTGACCCGGACCAGCCGGAACCCGAGGCCCTGGACCGGCCCCTCGATCACCTGCACCACGCGCGCGGCGACCCCGGTCTCTCGGACCAGGCGCTTCTCGGACAGATCCGCTTCGATCTCGGACGACATGGATGGGGGCGTAATACCTTCGCGGCGTCCCGGGTGGCACGTCCCGGCCTGCGGCCTCGCGCATCGAACCCGATGCGGCGAAAAAAAAGAGCGGACCCGGTGGGGCCCACTCCCGAACCGCAGCCTTGCGACTGCCATCAGAACTGTTGGTTGGATAGATAGCCGCGGTCGGTCGTGAGCGCAAGGTGGATCGGGGCTTGTCGTGTCGGCACATCTGTTACCGGACGCCGGCCTCCGAGGTGGGCTCGTTCGTCATGGGCGTGGCAGCACGACCACGGATCCAGATTGAAGTCCTTCCGCCCATCCCGTCATTCCGGGGCGCCGCAGGTGGGCCCGGGATTACGGGGTGGAAGCCTCAGCGTCAGTCCGGAATCAAAGGCCGCGCGGCACCCGTCCCTCCAGCGGATAGGCCGGGTCGTTGTAGCCCGGGGTGGTCGGATGCCCGGCCGCCACGAAGCCGTCCACCAGCGCCTCGTCCTCCGGGGTGAAGGCGTAGTCGAGGGCGCCGAGATATTCCTGCCACTGCGCCTCGGTGCGCGGCCCGGCGATGACGCCGGTGATCAGGCGGTTGTTCAGAACCCAGGCGGTGGCGAATTGCCCGGCCGTGATGCCGCGGGCCTCGGCATGCTCCCTCAAGGTGCGGGCGATGCGCAGGGATTCCGGGCGCCACTCGGTCTGCATCATCCGGGTGTCCTGGCGGCCGGCGCGGGATTCGGCCGGCGGCGGGGCGTCCGGGTCGTACTTGCCGGTCAGCACGCCGCGGGCGAGCGGCGAGTACGGGACGACGCCGAGCCCGTAATGGGCGCAGGCCGGCAGGTGCTCGGTCTCGGGCATCCGGTTGAAGGCGTTGTAATAGGGCTGGCTCACCACCGGCCGGTCGATGCCGGCCTCGTCGCAGAGCCGGCAGATCTCGGCGACCCGCCAGGAGCGATGGTTCGAGACGCCGAAATGGCGAATCTTGCCCGCCCGCACCAGGTCGGCCATCGCCCGCACGGTCTCCGCGAGCGGCGTGTCGTGGTCCTCCTTGTGCAGGTAGTAGATGTCGATGAACGGCGTCCCGAGCCGGCGCAGGCTGTCCTCGGCGGCCTTCATCACGTGGACCCGCGACAGGCCGCGGTCGTTGACGCCGGGGCCGGTCGGGTTGGCGACCTTGGTGGCCAGGATCCAGGCGTCGCGCTCGCCCTTGATCGCCCGCCCGGTGATCTCCTCCGAGCGGCCGTCGGTATAGACGTTGGCCGTGTCGATGAAGTTGATGCCCGCCTCCCGGGCGCTGCCGACGATGCGGCCGGCCGTGGCCTCGTCGGTGGGGCCGCCGAACATCATCGTGCCGAGGCAGATCGGCGAGACCTTGAGGCCGGAGCGGCCGAGATTGCGGTACTGCATGGGATCCATCCGGTGTCCGTCCGCCCGCAATTTCGCCGCTTGGGCGGCGAGGTCAACCGTGCCGGCGTAACACCGGAGACATCCGCGACGAACCGGCCCGCGCGGGGAGCGATCCCCACGAGCGCCGGTTTCGCACCCTGAGACCCTGGCCCGAGGGCCACGCCGGTTCCGATATTCAGAACGCCGAGTCCGAAAGAATGATCGACCGCCTGGCTGTTCCCCTCGGTATCCCCCTCCCATGGCTCGACCGGGCCGGACGCCTCTCGTGGCTGAAGCTCACGGTGTTCCTGGCCTGCATCGCGCCGGCCCTGTACCTGGCGGGCGCCTACCGGCTCGACGCGCTGGGCGCCAAGCCGATCACCGCGCTGATCCACGCCACCGGCGAGTGGGCGGTGCGCTTCCTGCTGTTCTCGCTCGCGATCTCGCCGCTGCGCCGGATCGCCGACTGGGCGAAGGTGCTGGTGGTCCGGCGCATGCTCGGGGTCACCGTGATGGCCTACGCGGTGGCGCACCTCACCCTCTACGCGGTCGACCAGAACCTGATCCTGACCAAGGTCGTCAGCGAGATCGCCCTGCGGCTCTACCTCACGATCGGCTTCGTGGCGCTGATCGGCCTGATCGCCCTGGGGCTGACCTCCACGGACGCGGCGATCCGCAACCTCGGCCCGAACTGGCACCGGCTGCACCGGCTGGTCTACACGATCGCGGTGCTGGCGCTCGTCCACTATTTTCTGCAATCGAAGATCGACGTCAGCGATCCGGTCTTCTCGGCCGGGCTGTTCCTGCTGCTGATGGGCTGGCGGGCGATGCGGCGGTTCAAGCTGCCGGAGCGGCCGTGGTCGCTGCTGCTGCTGGCGATCCTCGGCGGCCTCGCCACCGCGGGCCTCGAAGCGGCGTGGTACGGACTGGCCAGCGGCGTCCCGGCGAACCTCGTGCTGGCGGCCAACCTGGACTTCTCCGGCCCGATCCGGCCCGGCTGGTGGGTCGTGGCGACCGGGCTGCTGATGCCCGCGATCGCGCTCCTGCGCGGCGGGCGCACCGCCGGCAGAGCCGCCAAACCGGGGGCCGGCCGGGACCGCGTGGCCGCGCCGCGCGGGACGGGCCCCCGTGCGGGTGCCGCGCAACCCTTGTCGCCGCCCGCCTGATGCCGCAGAACCCGCGGCCGGCGGATCTCGCCGCAGCGGAGTGACCTGGGCTATGCGCGGCACGCTTCTCCTCATCGCGGGTCTGCTCGCCCCGGCCGTCGCCCTGGCTGCGCCCGCCAAGCCCGCACCCACCAAGCCGAACCCGGACAAGGCCGCGCCGGCCGCCGCCGCCCCGGCGGTCACCGCCTGCAAGCCCCCGGAGGCGCCGCCGGCGGCTTTGCGCCCGACCAAGCCCGTGCTCCCCGAGAAGCCGGCCTGCCTCGACGCCAAGGGCGGCTGCCCCGGCTGGGAGGCCTACAGCTTCAACGACGCGGTGAAGGCCTACAATCTGCAGGCGCAGGCGTTCCGGCCGATCGCCGAGTCCTACGCGCAGAAGCTCAACGCCTACGTCAAGGCGAGCGCGGATTACGCGCAGTGCGAGATCAACGCGATGCAGAACTGAGGTGCTACGCTGAAAGAGGCCGGCTGAACGGCGGCCAACCGGGGACGCGGCGGGGGTTCAGCCGGCGCGGCGCAGTCTCCGGCATCGATGGCTGCGATCCCCGCCGCCGCTTCCTGCCGAGGCCGACCAGTGCCCTTCCGTCATACCATCGGGCGCGCCGGATTCTGCGCCCTGCTGTTCGCCGCCGGACCGGCGCTGGCCGCCGACTTCGACGGCCCGCCTCCACCGCACGACTATGGCGGCCCGGCCGAGGGCTACGAGCAGCGCGACCGGCGGCCCCCGCCTCCGCCCCCGCCGCCGGAACCGGAGTTCCGAAGGCCCCGCTTCTCGGCGGCGCCGCCCGAGGCGTGCCGGGAGTTCGTCCGGCGCCGGTTCGATCCGGACGGCGCGCCGGTGCTGCGCCGGGTCCGGGTTTGCGACGAGCCCGCCTTCGACCGCGGGCCGCCCCCGCCCCCGCCGGAGGACGTTCCGCCCCGCCGCTGGGGCGGGCCCCGCTGGTAGGGCGGCGACCCGGATCAGATCCGGGCCGGGGCCTTCTTGAGGGCGGCCGCGAAGGCCTTGAGCTGGCGGTTCAGATCCGCCAGCTCGTTCAGCGCGATGGTCTTGTGACCGTCGCGGACCGCGCGCTCGATATCCTCGACCTGGAGGCTGACGACGCGGCGGATGGCAGTGGCGACTTGTTCTCGGGTCATCGATGCGAGGGTCTCGTTCGCGCGTCCTGGCGGGCCACAACGGACGGCCGGACCACGGCCGCCGACACCGCCCGGTGATAGGCCGGTAGGCTTAACCGTTGGTGTCCGGAGGCCCCGCCATCCCCGGAAACCGGGTCCGCCGCAGCCCGTCAGCGGCCTCGGATCTCGCCCCGCCGCATCGGCATCGCGTCGATCGTGGCGAACAGTTTTTGGGGCGGGATCGGCGCCGCCTCCGTGAGCTTGGCGCCGCCGTCCTTGCCGACCAGGACCGCCCGGAATTCGCCCGCCGGCAGGGACAGGTGCGCGCGCAAGGCCCGGGCCTCGGCACCGTCCCCGACCGCCTCCAGCACCACGAGGTCGCGCTCGGCCGCCCCGCCCCGCATCGGGCCGAGCGCCGCCCGTTGCGCCCGCAGGGCCGCGTCGTCCGGATCGGGGGCCGACAGCACCAGCACCCGGGAGCGCCAGCGATAGGCGTCGAGCGGTCCGGCCGTCGCGGCGCCCGCCGTCAGGGCGGCCAAGCCTAAGCCGATCAGGGTCGCGCGCATCGAGCCTCCTTGCCCGCCGATCCCGGTCAACGCGCGGGGCGCCCCATTGGCCGCCGCCGCCTCGCGCCCCAGATCGGGGGTCGCAGGCAGAACACCCGGGAGCCTTTCATGAACGCCGTGAACCACCGCATCGTCCTGGCGTCGCGCCCGCACGGGGAGCCGAAACCCGAAAACTTCCGCCTGGAGGAGGGGCCGGTGCCGGAGATCGGGCCGGGCCAGATCCTGCTGCGCACGCACTGGCTGTCGCTCGACCCGTATATGCGCGGCCGGATGAGCGACGCGAAATCCTACGCGACCCCGGTGCAGATCGGCGAGCCGATCACCGCCGAGGTGGTCGGCGAGGTCGTCGCGTCGAAGCATCCGGACATCCCGGTCGGGGAGCTGCGAACGGCCTTCGCGGGCTGGCAGGAATTTTTTGCCAGCGACGGTAAGGGCACCCGCCGGGTCGATCCCGACGCCGCCCCGCCCTCGACGGCGGTCGGCGTCCTCGGGATGCCGGGCATGACCGCCTATACCGGCCTGCTCAACATCGGCCGGCCCAAGCCCGGCGAGACCGTGGTGGTGGCCGCCGCCGCCGGGCCGGTGGGCTCGCTGGTCGGGCAGATCGCCCGGCTGAAGGGGGCCCGCGCTGTCGGGATCGCGGGCGGGCCCGACAAGTGCCGCTACCTCACCGAGGAGCTCGGCTTCGACGCGGCGGTGGACCATCGCGGGGCCGACCTGCCGGGGGCGCTGGCGGAAGCCTGTCCCAAGGGCATCGACGTCTACTTCGAGAATGTCGGAGGCGCCGTGTTCGCCGCCGTGATGCCGCTGCTCAACCCGTTTGCCCGGATCCCGGTCTGCGGCCTGGTCTCCGCCTACAACGCCACCGAGGCGCCCGCCGGGCCGGACCGGCTGCCCGGCCTGATGCGCTCGGTGCTCACCAACCGCCTGCAAATCCAGGGCTTCATCGTCTGGGATTTCGCCGACCAGGCCGAGACCTTCCGGACCGAGGTCGGGGCATGGATCCGGGAGGGCAAGGTCCGCTACCGGGAGGACGTGGTCGAGGGCCTCGAGAACGCACCCGACGCGTTCATCGGCCTGCTGAAAGGTCGGAATTTCGGCAAGCTGGTCGTGCATATCCCGTGAGCGCGGCTTGCCGCCGGATTGGAACAGAGATAGAACATCGAGGTTCGACAGCATGCGGATAGCGGGCACAAGCCCGCACCGCAGGTTGCCGCCTCGACGGCCCGGGCGCATGAGTCCCCGGCCGCCGGGTGATGAGCCCAGTGAGATCCGTACGGTAAGGAGAGAGCGATGGCGGGCAGCGTCAACAAGGTGATTCTGGTGGGCAACCTCGGGCGCGACCCGGAGATGCGCCGCCTGGGCTCGGGCGACCCGGTCTGCAACCTGCGGCTGGCGACGTCCGAGTCGTGGAAGGACAAGGCCTCCGGCGAGCGCAAGGAGAAGACCGAGTGGCACTCGGTCGTGATCTACAACGACAACCTCGCCCGGGTGGCCGAGCAGTACCTGCGCAAGGGCTCGAAGGTCTACATCGAGGGCCAGCTCCAGACCCGGAAGTGGACCGACAATTCCGGCGTCGAGAAGTACACCACCGAGGTGGTGCTCCAGCGCTTCCGCGGCGAGATGACGATCCTCGACGGCCGCAGCGGCGGCGGCGGCGGCGACTTCGCGGGCGAGGACGAGGGCGGCGGCCAGATCAGCCGCGGCGGCGAGTCCGGCGGCGGCCGGGGTGGCGACCGCGGCGGTGATTTCGGCGGCGGCCGCGCCCAGGGCGGCGGCGGCGGACGTCCGGCCCCGGCTTCATCCGGCAGCGGTGGCGGCGGCGGTGGCGCCCGCGGCGGGTACGACCTGGACGACGATATCCCGTTCTAGGGTTTTCGGGATTTCTTAGACCCGCCGCTCACCGCGGCGGGTTTTTTCTGCGTGATTGTGTAGTTTGCAAACCGACGCACGGTTGCTTGCTCTGGATTGCATCAGGTTCTCCACACGCCCCCGACCCATCCAATCGAAGCCAACCAGGGAAACGCCTCGTCCCGAGATCGCACGCCGCCTTGGGTCGCTTCGCTGTGCTCGCAATGTCGGGTGAGCGGCCGACTGATGGCGATCTACGCCGCTCCCCGTATCGGCGCGCCGCCTGTGACCGGCGCCGCGGCCCCTGCCCTCCCGGGAGCTTCCGCCGCAGCGACACGCCGCCGGTCCCGCCGACCGTCAGGACGACCGGGCGCGGGCCGGCATCGGGGTCGCCCCCATCCTCCAGCCAGGCCAGCCCCTGCCGGAAGGCCCGCCCGGGCGGCGCGCGCTTGGCAGCGCGACGAATTCCATCGACCGCGGCATGCGACATGGATCTACTGTCGGCTACATGGTATATCCGTCCACTCAGCGACGTTCGGCGGCGTTCGCGCTATTTTTTTCGCATGAATATTGAATATTATCCGGCCTATCGATTGCAAAATCGACGACACCGGGATTAAACCTGGGTCCGGACAGGTCCTCGCTCTCGGAGAGGTACCTGCGACGCAAAAAGAACCGCGCGGGGAGACCCGTCGATGCCCGATGTCTAAGCCTGCTAGCGTCGATATCTCCATCGTATCCGGGAGCCGGAAGATGTCAGATCTCTGTGCGATCGAAGATTTCATCACCGAGGCCGAACACCACATCCGACATGCGGAAGCACTGCTGGCTGACCTCGAAGCGATGCGGTCGAGCGAGGGCCGGCGCCTGCGGGCTTGCATGTATCTCACCGCGCTGCAGCGGCTGAAGCGCATGATCGAAACCCACCATCCCGCGGAGGCGGCGGACGATGCCCCGCTTCCGGCCGCCATCCTGGCCGGGCCGAAGCGGCCGCGCTGGTGGCCGGTGCCGCGGATGGCGATCGAGACCGGTTTCTTCCGGCGCCGCGCCGGCTGATGCTCCGGTGATCGACGCCCCCGACCGGGACCGCGATCACCGGACCGAAGGGGGACCGTCAGGGGGGCGACCATGCCCAAGCGAGCGCTGATCGTCAGCCTGCCGATCCTGGTCCTGATCGCGGTCCTGCCGCTGCGGCGGGTGGCCGGGCGGGATCAGCGCGGCCCGGTCCACCAGGCGGCGGAGATCGAGGCCCTCGTCAACAAAGCGGCCGACCTGATCGAGGGCGAGGGCCGCACCGCCTTCACGGCGTTCCGGCGCAAGAACAGCCCGTGGCGCTACGGCGACGTCTACCTGTTCGTCGTCGACATGCACGGGACCGTGCTGTTCAACGCCGCCCATCCGAACCGCGAGGGCCGCGACCTGCTCCAGGAGCACGACGCGGCCGGCAAGCAGTTCCACAAAGACTTCATCGGAACCGTGCGGGAATCCGGGTCCGGCTGGGTCGACTACATGTTCCCGAGGCCCCGGCGCAGCACGCCCGAGGTGAAGTGGAGCTACGTCTGCGCCACGACCGTCGAGGACGTCCCGGCGCTGGTGGGCGCAGGCGTCTACGTCGAGTGAGGCTCCGCCCTCACAGCATCGGGATGCCGCCGGTCACCGGCACGAGGGCGCCCGACATGAAGCTGCCCTCGCGCGAGGCGAGCAGGACGTAGGCTCCGGCGAGTTCCGCCGGCTGGCCGGCGCGGCCCAGCGGGGTCTGGGTGCCGAGCTCTTCCAGCTCCTCGGGGCTCTTCACGATCGGCTGAATCGGGGTCCAGACCGGGCCGGGCGCCACGCAATTCACCCGGATGCCCTGGGGCGCGAGCAGGTTCGACAGGCCGATGGTCAGGCTGGCGATGGCCCCCTTGGTGGCGGCGTAGATCAGCATGTTCGCGCCCGCGACCTTGGCCTGGACGCTGGTGCTGTTCACGATTGCGCCGCCCGGCTTCATGTGCGGCACCGCGGCCTGGGCGAGGTAGTACATCGCGAACACGTTGGCCCGGAACGAGCCCTCGATGTCGGCGGCCTTGAGGTCGTCGAGCCCTGCGTTCACCACCTGGGCGGCGGCGTTGTTGACCAGGATGTCGAGCCGCCCGAACGCCGCCATCGTCCGGTCCACCAGCGCCCGGCACTGGGCCTCGTCGCGGATGTCGCCCGGCAGGAGCATGCAGCGGCGGCCGGCCTTCTCGACCCAGGCCTTGGTGTCCTCCGCGTCCGACTGCTCGACCTCCAGGTAGGAGATCGCCACGTCGGCGCCCTCACGGGCATACGCGATCGCCACGGCCCGGCCGATGCCGGAATCGCCGCCGGTGATCAGCGCCGCCTGCCCGGTGAGCAGGCCCTTGCCGACGTAGCTCTCCTCGCCATGGTCGGGGCGCGGCGTCATCTTCGAGGTGAGGCCGGGCCGCTCCTGTTGCTGGTTGCCGGGAAAGGGCGGCCGGGGACCGGCCTCGCGGGGATCGTCGGTCATCGGGCGCGGAATCCTGAAGGGCGGGGGATCTCATGCGCACTCCGCTCGGCCATGGCCGCCGGGCGGGCTGCGCAGCGCCGTCGCGAGCGCACGCAGAACAACCGCCCCTCGCCCTGATCCGAGCCGGATGAGGGGAGAGGTCGGTGCGCGTGGATTTGAAGGATGGTCGTGCGGGACGTCAGAACGCCCGGTCGCGGGCGGTGTGCGGGCCGCCGTAGCGGCGGCGCAGGAAGGAGACGACCTTGGGAAGCAGAAGGGCGATCAGGATCTTGCGCATCGGGCGGGCTCGCATCGCAGGTTCGTGATCCGCCAATGCGCCGTGGTCACCGCAGTTCCGTGACGCGCCGTCACAGCTCCAGGGTCAGGGTCACCGGGGCGTGGTCGGAGGGCCGCGCCCAGCCGCGGGCGTCGCGCAGGACCTCCACCAAGCGGACCGTGCCGGCCAGCTCCGGCGAGACCCAGGCATGGTCGAGGCGCCGGCCCTTGTTGGCCCCCGACCAGTCCGGGGAGCGGTAGCTCCACCAGGTGTAGATCTTCTCCGGCTCGGGGGTGAGATGCCGCGCCGCATCGATCCAGCCGGCCTCGCCGCGCAGCAGTTCCAGCGCCTCGGTCTCCACGGGGGTATGGCTCACCACGTCGAGGAGTTGCTTGTGCGACCAGACATCGTGCTCCAGCGGCGCCACGTTGAGGTCGCCGACCAGGATCGCCGGGCCGGAGACGCGCTTGCCGCCCCAGGCACGCAGCTCACCCAGGAAATCGAGCTTGTGGGCGAACTTCGGATTCAGCGCGCGGTCGGGCACGTCGCCGCCGGCCGGGACGTAGAAATCGTGCAGCACGATGCCGGCGGCGGCCCCCGCCTCCGGCCCGAGCACCGCCGAGATGTGCCGGGCATCCGGCTTCTCGCAGAAGCCCATCACGCCGCGGGTGTGCAGGGGGAAGCGCGACAGGATCGCGACGCCGTTATAGCCCTTCTGGCCGGCGAACATCACGTGCTCGTACCCTGAGCCGCGCAGGGCCTTGAGCGGAAACGCGTCGTCCGGGCACTTGGTCTCCTGGAGGCAGAGCACGTCCGGCTTGTGCTCGGACAGGAAGCGCAGGACCAGGTCGATGCGCAGCCGCACCGAGTTGATGTTCCAGGTGGTAACAGACAGGCGCACGGGCGAGGTCTCGGGTTACGTGTTCGATCAGTTGGGCTGCGATTGCTGGATCTGCTGCTGCATCGCCTTGTCCTCGGCGCGCCCGTAATTGATGAAGAACAGGCTCGCATCGACACTCTTGGGCCGCTGCAGGTTCGAGAGCTGCACCGTGGTGATGTAGCCCTGCGGGTCGGTGATCCGCCATTGCGACAGGGTCTTCATCTCGGCATCGAAGAACAGCTGGATCTTCGAGGTGCCACCCAAGGTCGCCCGGTCCTCCATGCTGATGCGCACGCCGCCCGGATCGTTGGCGACGTCGGTGACCGAGAGGTCGCGGGCGAGGTCGATCTTCTCGCGCAGCAGGAATTTCAGGGGCGTCTGGGCGATGAAGTAGAGGTCCTGGGTGGCGAGCTTGCGGTCGCGCACCGCCACAGAGGTGCCGTCGGCCACCACCTCCAGCGGCGAGGGCTGGTCGTAGTCGAAGCGCAGGCGGCCGGGCTTGGCCAGCGTCAGCTTGCCGCCGATCCGGCGCCCGTCGGCGCCGATCTGCATGAAGCTGCCCGTCAGGGTGTTCATGGCGTTGAAGTAGGCGTTGGCTTGGGCCAGCACCGTCGCGGCGTCAGCCGGCTCGGACGGGGCGAGCGCCGTGGGCGTGCCCACCGCGGCGACCTTGGGCTCGGCGGCCTTGTGGTCCGCCTTGTCGGACGTCTTGGTACCGGCCTTGGGGCTGCCGGCCTTCGGCGCCTCCTTGGCCGCGGACTCCTTGGCGGGCTTGGCCGCCGGCTTCCGGGGCGCGGGCGCGGGCGCCGCC
>NZ_VRVA01000126.1:0-14121 GCF_008039945.1 Methylobacterium sp. WL64 | reverse complement strand
TGGGAGATGAACGAGAGCGCCATGGCCACGGAAAAGCTCGCCGAGGGCATCCGGCAGTTCGGCAGCGACCTGCGCGCTCTCCATGGGCTTATCCGCGACAGGCTCGCGCGGGGATAAGCAGCCGAGCCGGCATAAACGCGGTCGGTTGCCTGCTCGGAAACGCAGGTCGGGCATGTGGGCGATTAAGGGATCGTTCTAAGCAGCGGCCGAGTTCAACCGCAGCCGTACCTGCTGCGGCGCGGAGTGTGCCGTGTACAATCCCTTCCTCTCGTCGTTCCTGCTCGCCATCGAGGCACAGCGGGTCATCGAACTCCGGTTGGTTCGATTGGCCTGGGGCGGAGCCGAAGGGCTGGCTGAGGCTCAGTCCATGGTCACCGAGAAGATGCAGGCCGCCGGTGAAGCCATGACGACGCTGATGATGGGCGGCTCGCCCGAGACGGTCATCGCCCGGTACCGCGAACATGTAGCCTTCAACACCAAGCGCCTCACCGCAAACTGACAGCGGGCCACTTCTCGGCGAGCACGGCACGTCCCCTGCGTATGCGCCTTCGGACGCCAGATTGACACTCCGAGGAGCTACATACCGATGAAGGAGACGCCGCATATCCAACCGGACCTCTCGGAGGTCGATGCTGCGGTAGGTGCTCTCGCGGTTTTGGTCCTGGCCATCGAGCGCACGCCAAGCGCCGTCAAGGCCGATCATTATCGGACTGCGATCCGACGGCATGGCCGAGCGCTCGCGGCTTCAGGCGACTCTGACACGATGCGTACCGTCCTCCGGAAGGTCGGACAGCTATCGCCAGGCTACGCGGACGCACGGCAGGCGATCATCGCCGCGGAATGGGCTAGGACCAGCGCTTCCATACGTTAGGGCCGACTGCCGCCGCGCGGGGACGTGACTGAATTTTCGCACTCGATTAACCATCGTTCGCGCGCTGGCGTCGTAAAGCAGGTATGACGGCGCCATGGCAAACCGGATCATGACGCTCGACCTGTTCGCCACCCTCGACATCGCCGAGGCCGATGTCGCTGCGGTGGTGAACGCCTACATAGCCGATCCGACCTCCGGTTCGGTCTCGTTCGGCAAGGGCTATCGGATCGATCCGGCCGCCGCCATTGCGGACCACCCCTTCGCCAACACGCTGATCGGTCAGCGCTGGGCAAGCCCTGAGCTTCGGCGAGCCGCCGTGCGCGCCGCCATCATGCTCGCGCAGCCACAGCGGGTGTAGCCGTTGCGTGCGGATAGCTACGGAGCAGTCGGCACCTATCGTCCGCTCAACCAATGAGACGTGATTTCTCGAAGCGCCGCATCACCGTTCGCCTCTGACGCTCCCTCCGAGCCGAAGGACCGAGCCGACTGACGCACGACCACATCATCTCGCGTGACCGACCAGTCGAACCGGCCCGGCTCCTTCAAGGATGGGGTGACCCGCAACTTGTGAGGGTTCGGCTTGAAGGTGATCATACTCCACATGTGGGGGCACCCTGCCCCATCTACGAGTGGATCGGGCGGCATGACCGAGCCCGTTGTGATAGGTCTACTCCGCGTCCTGACGACCCAAGTGCAGGTAGGACGGGTCGAATTCGGCGACGGCAGTCAACCCCTCCCAATCGAGGACCTTCAGGCGCCTGCTGCGCAGAGTGACCAACCCGGCATCCCTCAGATCGCCAAGGGTTCGGTTGACGTGGACCGCGGTGATCCCAAGTGCATCACCGAGTTCGGGCTGCGTCATCGGCAGCGCGCATGTCCGATCCGCAGCCAGCCCCACCGCCTCCATGCGCGTGATCAATTCGCAGAACAGATGGGCCGTGCGGGAGTAGGCTTCGCGCCTACCGATGTTGAGTATCCATTCGCGATAGAGGGCAGCATCGATCAGCGTGACCCGCCAGAATGCGTCTCCAATGCGGGGATGGGCCAGGAACAGCGCTCGCATGGCATCATGTTGGATGAAGCCGATTTTGCATGGACCGATTGCGGAGATGCTGTTGTCGAGCACCTTGAGGTGCAGACTCTGGATGTCCGGCACATCACCGGGGACATGGTAGGCTGCAACCTGACGCTTGCCCGTGAGGGTCGTCTTATACGTGGCGGTGAAGCCATCCAGCACCGCAAAGCAGCGGGAGGGTCGATCGCCCTCGCGCACGATGTCTTGGTAGGCGTCGAACTGCGCCTCCTGTATCGGTAAGGCGATCATTGCCGCCCGCTCCTCGTCAGAGAGCGTGAAGAGGGCGATGCTCGATACCTTGCGCAGGATCGCGTGCGTGTCTGCCCCGTGATTTAGTCCAGTCATTGCGCTCTCGCTCCCTTTTCCGAGCGGGAGCGCGTAATCTCCGGCCATTGATCCCTAAGATCATATGCCGGGGTCGGCAATCGTATACCGTATTATTGACGGGCATTTGGCCGCTGACGTATGTTACGACATTTGATGTCGATCCATGCAAAACTGGCCTATC
The DNA here is from genome assembly GCF_008039945.1 of Methylobacterium sp. WL64. Taxonomy (NCBI): domain Bacteria; kingdom Pseudomonadati; phylum Pseudomonadota; class Alphaproteobacteria; order Hyphomicrobiales; family Methylobacteriaceae; genus Methylobacterium; species Methylobacterium sp. WL64. The sequence goes on along the minus strand of NZ_VRVA01000126.1, from coordinate 11,667 downwards.
GCTGGCAGGTCCCGAGGATGTCGGCGGCTGAGAGATTTGTATGCTCTCCCTTTTCTGGGAAGGGGCATGGCCTGCTACTTTTTCGATATCTACAATCCTGACCTTGCGCATGACGACGTAGGCGTGGAGTGCGCCGACCTGGAAGCCGTCCGCCTGCAAGCCAAGCGCACTCTTCCAGAGATAGCCAGAGACCTCCTGCCGAGAGACGGCGATCACCACTTCATCTCCGTCGTGGTACGCGATGAGCAGAACCAGACGGTCTACACGGCAACGCTCGCCTTCAATGGCCTGACAGTGGGTCCGCCGTCACAAGCACGACGCTGAAGATCATCTAGTGTAGGGGCACGTGCCGAAGTGCCGTAGGCGTGCGCCAGGGATCGAAGTTCTCACCAAGCCAAGTTGGGCACCCCTGTTTCTGGCCGCATGGCTGGGAGCAGATTTTCGCGTGGCTCTACCGGATGTTAGCCGGTCCTGCCTCACCCTGCTCCCGAACTTCGTCGCGATCTGACACGGCGCCATCGAGAACATCTTCCGGCACGCCTCGCCCTGCTGGTACATACTTCCGAGCCGCCGGGCGCCGATGCGGGACGGGTCGAAGATCATCGCGATGGTCTTCGAGATAGCGGATGTCTCGGCAGGACTGCCGCCGAGGAGTTCATCGAGATCTCGGAGACGATGACCGAAGCGAGATCGTCGGCCACGATCTTAGCATCGTCGATCTTCTCGACGATCTCGGCGTCGTCGTTCACCTTGATCCGCAGCAGCTTCGCTGCTTCGTCAGCGGTGAGCAGGTCGGACACTGTCACACCAATCGTAGCTCCCCCGGCTTGAGCCGAATGCGCTTCACCAAGGCCCGCGACAGGGTTCCAACGATCTCCACCTTCGTCTTGGGCGGGACGTTCAACGCCATGGCTTCCAACGCCTCGTCTGATGTCACCGCCAGCACCGCGTAGACACGGACCGCCTCGCGCTTCTGCGACACGGCCACGAGGTAGGCATGGCGCTTCTGCGAGTGCGGCATCGATCCGGGGTACGAGCAGCAGACCCGCGCGTCACCGGGGAATGCGCCTGGATCACAGGTATCTGCATCACAGTCCCGCCGCGATCGGCGCGCCTCCTAGAGCCAATGGTGGGGGCGGTCCGCCGAGTATCACGCCGCCCGGAGTATCCTGCGTGCTGAACACCCTGTTGGCCCTGTTGGCCGTTGTCGTCGTCATGGCCGCCCACGGCGTGGCCAAGATGGTTCTACTGCCGTTCCGTGCGCTGCGCGGCCTGTTCCGACACAGCGCCAAGCCAGCGCGGCTCACGGTGCGCTAACCAGATCCCGGCAACCTATGGGGACGCAGGTGAGATCGACGACCTCCCCCGTCAGCCCGTGATCAGATCGGACGACGGGGCCGAGCCGTCACGGTGGCTTCAGGATCCGGCTGCCTTACGGCGAGCCTGCGGAGCAGCTTCGGTTGCAGTGCCTAGGCGGCCGAGGCCGATGGCCCTGGCGAGCGCGGAGCGCTGTGCGGCGTAGCTCGGGGCCACCATCGGGTAGTCAGCGGGCAGGCCGTAGCGGTCGCGATAGCTGCGTGGGTCGAGCCCGTGGCTGCTGAGGTGGCGCTTGAGCGTCTTGTAGGTCTTGCCGTCGATGAAGCTGACGATGCCATCGTCGCGGACCGACTTACGGATCTGCGCCGGGGTCAGCTTCTCGGCGTCGTCGCCCTTGGTGGTTGCGCTGGAACCGACGCCGGAGGCCAACCCGACCACCGCGCTGTGCACGGTCTGGATCAGCTTCGGCAGTTCTGATGGGGGGACGGGGTTGTTCGACACGTAGGCGGCAACAATTTCGCCAGCGAGTTCGGTAAAATTTGGGACACCCCCAACGTTTTCTTCCGTCACTTCAATTCCTGCCTGCGTCTTTTCGCTCGTGCGGTCATGCCGAGGATCGCAGCCACAACAGGATTTGCTCGACGAAATCAAGGCCCCAGCGAGAGAAAGCGTTATTGCGGGCGTGAACATCTGCGGCGACCACAGGGGAGCCTGCGTTCCTGCCTGTCTCGCGGTACGAGCACTCATTTGGAATTTTTATGTGGCTGCGTGAGGCAAATCACCGTGTCGCTTGGGCATCATGCGCGAAAGTTCTGCCCGCCCTGCGGATCTGATTGCCCGGCATGAAGTTAACTAAGGGTTGTGCCTTTGCCCAAGGCTCGATGACGGCTTTCGCTGCGCTGGTTCGGCGTGAAATCCCGTCTCGGTCCAGTTGTTCGACTGATGGCTACCTCTCATCGTAGCCTCAGATCGTGACAATCGGCCTCTCCACCAGGGGAACCGAGCCAATGGCCGACGAAAAGTCGGGCGCACAGCGCATCCTGGATCGGATCGCCGTATCGCTCGGGACGAGTGTATCCACCCTGTACAGCAGCAGCGGTTCGGAACCACAGCAGGCTCAGCAGGTGGCAGAACTCGTCCGCTCGTTCGAGGCGATTGTAGACGCCGACAATCGGCAAGCCTGCCTGGACTTCGTTCGCTCCATCGCGGCGCGGGAACAAGGGACCTGACGGACGGCGTTCAGTGCATCTCCGCAGGACCGTGCCGCACCTCGCGTTCGGCCAGGAGCCTCCCGAGTTCGAACAGCGTGGCATCGATCAACGTCTTCAAGGTCGGCGAGTCCAGCCCTTCCGCCAGGGGCCGTACCGCGATTAAGGCATCTGCGATCCGCTCTATCGCCTGCACCGTCTGATCCGCTGATGTTGGGTCGGCTTGGCGACTATCAGTGAGGTCTGTGGCAAGGCCGATGCAGCGAGCCCCATGACCGTCCCGGCCTGCTTCGACCCGCCCCCGAGCAACGATCCAGTGCACCGCTCCGGCTTTATCGAGCGTTCGGAACTCGGCTTCGAAGCGGCCCTCGGTGCTGTGCGCTTCGTGTACGAGGTGACCGACATGCTCTCGGTCCTCCGGATGTACTCCCTCCAGAAAGGCTGACAGGGGGACTCGGGTCGCCGCGTGATCCTCATCGAGGGCGAGTAACCGGGGGAGCGCACCTGTGAACTCGACGGTCTGGGCGTCGATGTCCGTCTCCCATGTGCCGACGTAACCTGAAGCAGCAAGGGCGGACTGAAGCGGTAGCGGCATTGGTAATCTCCGAAATCAGGCATCTCGCGGACGTTGGTGTCGCCATAACCGGTGACGATCGCTCAAATCCAATCATTGACCGATCCATAAGGCCGCCCATCGCCAGCGCTCGCCGGTTTGTCGTCCTCCAGTGGCAAAACGCCTCGTGCGATTTCTCGACCGACAAGGTGCAACATGACCCGGATTAACGCCTGCATCTCAGGGGTCCCATGCATCTCGATCACGGTGTGAGCCGCGATGCAAGCATCTGCCACAGCATCTAAATCGCGAACTTGGTTCATGGAAATTTTGACCATAACCGGCAGGAACCACAGCCAAATGTAATTTTCTTACATAAGCCGCCGCCTCCTATTATTGTATTTTTCTTACAGTTACGCAACTTGTATTACAATGCTAGGCTGTATCCTGTACGGTGATCCATAGCGCTATTAGGACCCAGACTTCGATGGACATGCGGACACCTCAAGGCTTAGGTCCGGTGGCGGACCATCGTTCGCGAGCGAAACTGGATGAACTTGCGAAGGTGCTAGGCTGCTCGACCGATACATTTTTCGAAAAGCAACATCGGACAGACATGAGCGCTACGGCTCAACTCCTCCAAGCATGGCTGAAGATAGAAACTGAAAACGGGCGAGAGGTCGTGTTCGCATGCGCCCGCGAAATCTTGAAAGCGCAACCGCGCTAGATCGACCAGGGCAATGGACGGGAAATATTCGTACCTCAGTATACAGGCCGCTGAGAAAAATATTGATGCGCGACCAGGTCATGTAATATTTCTACTATGGGAAATAAAAGTTGCAAACCGGCTGATGGCGAACCACCTATTGAGGATTACCGGCCGTATTCAGGGCGCTGGTGATTGAGAGACCGTGCGTGCTCTTGCCCCTAACAGGCGAGCACCTATGCCTCTCGTTCAACAATCAGACGTTCGTAACAAACTTCTCATAGCCCTTCCGCCGGAAGATTTTGCCAGTCTGCAACCCGCGCTGCGGGTCCAGGCGATGCATCTGCGGCAAGTCGTGATCTCGCCTCATACGGCGATAGAGGCTGCTCACTTTCCGGAAGACGGCTTCGTTTCCATCACCTTGGATGGAGAGAATGGCCGGGTCGAGATCGGGATCGTAGGGCGTGAAGGCGTGGTCGGGGCAGGCCCGATCCTGCTGGGTGACGACCGCACCCCACACACGCACTTCGTTCAGATGGCCGGTCACATGCTGAGCATCGGCGCGGACGCGCTGCGCACCGCAGTCGAGGCGCACCCCGCCCTGCGTCGCCTTCTCCACCGCTACATCCAAGTCCAACACGCTCAGACCGCACAGACGGCGTTCGCCAACGCGCGGGGCAACACGGTAACCCGGCTCGCCCGGTGGTTGCTGATGTGCCACGATCGGGTCGAGGGCGACCAGATTATGGTCACGCAGGATTTCATGTCGTTCATGCTGGGCGTCGAACGGCCGGGTGTGACCGCGGCGCTGAAGATATTGCAGAAGGGCGACTTCGTGCGGAAGTACCGGGGTAGCGTTGAAATTCTTGACCGCGATGGCCTGCTCGACCTCGCGGGCGACAGCTACGGCGGGTCTGAGCTAGAGTATGCTCGCCTGATAGAGGGGCGTTCTGAACCACTCGATTGATCGTCAATGTGCCTCGCTGGATCAATGTCGTGGTCGAGATGGTCCGGCAACCATTTCATCAAGGTTCGACAGCGTCGATCCCCTTGAGGGTAAACGCAATTTTAGATGCAGTTCTTCCACTACGACGGTCGTCGAATTTCTTGGATCTGGTCGCCGCGAGCGGCCTGACCCCGACCTTCGAGATCATGTCGGCGACGGTGATCTCGACGCTCTTTCTGCTCAGATGCACCACGCCGCCTAGGTGTTCTGCCTCGTGGCCGATCACCCGTGTGTTATTACGGTGACTTCAACCTAAAGGTGGTGGAGGCGATTGTGAGGACTGCGTACTCTCGCTTCATGAACAGGCTCGACGTTCCCCCGGTGTTCGGCCTGGACTTCATCGTCATCTATCTCGGCGAGGGCCTGGAGGCCGCTCTCGCGCACCTCGCCAATCAACACGACCTTGAGGAGAACGAGGTCCTGGCCGTCCAGGCGACGATCGAAGGGCTGAACACGCACTCCTCGCAGTAGGACACGCCCTCACGCCCTCACGCCCTCGTTCAACGGCTAACGTGCCAGCCGACATCCTTCAGCCCACCGTCCTAGCGGCCTGCCGAACCTGTTGGGTCGCGACATCGACGCGCCCGCTGGCCTTGGCGATGGCCTCGACGCCGATCGCGATGCTCGCCGCCCCACGCGAAGCCGTCTGCATGCTGCCCGACATCTCGCGGGTGACCGCCGACTGCTCCTCGACAGCCGCGGCAATCGCTGCCGAGATCTCATCCAAGGCTCGGATCGTGCCCTGGATGGCGCCGATCGCCTCGACGGCATCCTTCGCCGCCGCCTGGGTCGCACCGATCTCACCGCGGATCTGATCTGTCGCCCGCGCCGTCTGCTCCGCCAGTGCCTTCACCTCGGTCGCCACGACCGCGAAGCCCTTGCCCGCCACACCCGCCCGCGCCGCCTCGATCGTCGCGTTCAGCGCCAGCAGGTTGGTTTGCCGCGCAATGCCGGAGATCATGGCCAGCACATCACCAATCTGCACCGCCCGATCGCTGAAACTCGCGACGATGCTCCCGGTCCGGTGCGTTTGCTCGACCGCCTCCCCAGCCATGCGCGAGGCGTGGCAGACCTGCTGGCTGATCTCCCCGACAGACGCGGACAATTCCTCGGCGCCAGCCGCCACAGCCTGGATGTCGTCCGACACCCGACCGACCGTCGCGGCGGCATCGGCGGTCTGTTGGGTCACGTCCTCGACCGCCTGCCCTATGGCGTCGAGGTCGCCACTGATCGCCCGTTGCACGTCCACCCGGCGCTGCCGCTCCAGAACTTGCGCCGTCACATCGGTGGCGAACTTCACCACCTTGATCACGCGCCCGTCCGACCCCGTGATCGGGTTGTAGGTCGCCTGGATGAACACCAGACGGCTACCCTTGGCGATGCGCCGAAACTCAGCCGACTGGAACTCGCCATGGGCCAGTGCCGCCCAGAAGCGGCGATAGTCGTCACTGGTGCGATCGGCAGCATCCACGAACATGCTGTGATGGCGACCTCTCACCTCTTCGAGATCGTAGCCCATCGTGGCGAGGAAGTTGGCGTTGGCATCGAGGATGATGCCCTCGGGCGTGAAGGAGATCACCGCCTGCGAACGATGCAGGGCTGCGATCTGGCCATCGAGGTCGAGGCTGTAGGTCTTCTGCGCGGTGATGTCGGAGGCGATCTTGATGATCTTCGACACGCGTCCAGAGCGGTCACGCACCGGGTTGTAGCTCGCTTGGATCCAGACCTCTCGGCCATCCTTGGCGATGCGCTTGAACTCGGCGGCCCGGTATGTGCCGCAGCGTAGGGCGTCCCAGAAAGCGTGGTACTCGCTGCTGTCGCGATGGGATGGTTCGACCAACAGGCTGTGATGCTGTCCCTGAACCTCAGCCAGGGTGTAGCCCACGGCCTTCAGGAAGTTGGCGTTGGCGGTCAGGATCGTGCCGTCCGGCTGAAATTCGATGATCGCCTGTGACAGGCCGATCGCTCCGAGGGTCGCCTGCGCGTCGTTATTGCGCATCGTGAACACGCGCTTCTCCCCGGCTTACATTGACTAAACCAACCTCGCTGCAAAACTGTTGAAATTAAGCAAACATCGTTCAGTTTATTGCATTCACGCGAGAGGTATCGAAAAATATTGCAATATCGGTTGTGTAAAAACAGAGTCACTCTAACTCTGAGTTGCATATCGATCAGCGGTATCGCGCCAGACTTGTTTTTACCACTACGAAGTCCACGGATGGAGATGGATGATCACGACTTCGTGTCCGTCTCGAAGATCCTGCGCGCGGTCGCCTCGTCCAGACCAAGGCCACGGGCGAACCCATCAAGGCGCCGCATCATCTGCTGAACCGCAGGTCGGTCGGTCGGTTCGACCATCCCTTGACCGGATGCGCAAGCAAGATCGCGGTGTGAACCATGTTGCGCTTGTAGGCGTCCCGGTCGGTGAGCACTGCGTCCTGGGAGCCCTTGTGGTTGGCGATAGCCGCGAGGAGGTCGAGGATCCATCCCTTCGCCAGCGGGTACGCCTCCGATGCGAGATCCGCCAGAACCGCATCGCCCGCGGCGGTGATCTCGTCGTCCGTCACCTCAGAGACCTTGCGCAGGTCAGAGACTGTGGGGTTGCTGGACATGCCGAGGAGCTACCGTAAGCCGCATTGGTGCCCTGAGGCGGAGGCCGTGGCTACCTCCGCCCGATGACCCGTTGCCGACCCTCGGCTTGGCCTTGTGTGCTCGCTGCAAACAGCGCAGTCGCCGCGACGAGGCCGAATACCCCGGCAAGGCCGATCTTAAGCCATTTCGGATCAGCCGCGGGGACCGTATCGACGGCTCGGTCATCGAAGCGCCCGTGTGCCCCGGGATCAGTGTCGACGGGATCGTAGAGATTGTCCGGGCGCCCTTCGAGAGCTGCCTGGCTCGTCATCTCGCCCCTGTAGCCGTGCCGGGCGAGGTAGCCGTCGATCCATCCCGGGATGATCATGTTGCCGATGATGGCCTTCCAGGTCGGGAAGCCAATCCACAGCTCGCGCGGTGAGGTATGGGCGGCCCGGTAGACATGCCGTGCGATGGCCTCCGGCTGATAGATCGGTGGCACCGGCTCCAGCCGACGCGGCATGCGGGTGCGTGCCCAATCGAATTGAGGCGTGTTCACGGCTGGCAGTTGCACCATCGTCAATCGCACCCGGCTACCATCATGCAGCAGCTCGCTGCGCAGGCTGTCGATGAAGCCGCGGACGGCGGCTTTGGCAGCGCAGTAGCTCGATTGCAGCGGGATCGAGCGGTACGCCAAGGCCGAACCGATGCAGATGATGGCCCCTTCGTTGCGGCGTTGCATGTGCTTGAGGGCAGCGAGCGTCCCGTAGACCTGTCCCAGGTAGGTCACCTCGGTCGCTCGCTTGTACTCCTCAGGCGGCGTCTGCTGCACGGGTGCGTAGATCGTCACCATGGCGACGTTGACCCAGACGTCGATGCCGCCGAACTCTTTGACGGTTTCGTCTGCCGCCCGCATGACGGCATCGGCGTCAGCGACATCGACCCGGTGCGCAAGCGCGCGCGCCCCTGCCCGCTCGATGTCTTGGATGGTGCCCTTCAACCCAGCCTCGCCGCGAGCTAAGATCGAGACATTCCAACGATGCCGGGCGAACTCATGGGCGATAGCTCGCCCAACCCCGGCGCTCGCACCGGTCACGACTACGGTCGGGCGCTGGTCACGGTTCGCGTCTCGGCTCATCGGTCATCCGTCTCGAGGATCTTAAGCGTCCCGCAGCAACAGACGCATGAGGGACAACTTTGCTCCGAACGAGCCGTCAGTCACACCGGCCGGGCGGCCATATCATCACGGCTCGCCCGGCCTTGCGCACTTCCCTATCGCCCGTGCTTCGCCAGCACCTCGTTCAGCGCCTCGGTTACCAGCGCCTCGATCGAGTTGCCTGCCCGGCCGTGCTCCGTGACCAGTTCGCGAGAGAGCCCGCGTACCTTGGCGATCAAATCCCGGTCGAGCCACACCGTAAACGCCTGCCGGTTCTCTCGGTGGTCACGAAGTTTAGGTGTAGGTTTAGGTGTATCTAAACTTTGAGGTTGAGCTTGAGGTTGAGCTATAGGTGGAGGTGTAGGGTCTAGGATCGGCTGCTCCCCGACCACGAACGAGGCGGACAGGCTGGGCCGCTTAGCCATTCTGCTTCTCCGTCCGCTTGCGCTTCACCTTGATGCCTACCTGCTTCGCCACCCATCGGAACAGGGCATCAATCTCCTCGGCTCCCCTCCCCTCTGGCTCGATCTCCTGGATCGTACTACCGTCGATCAAGCAGGATTTGTAGCCTTTGCGGTGGCAGATGAACGGCGCGCCGTGCTCGCGGCCGGTGGGGATGCCGCGCGAGACGAACCCCGCGGCGGCCTCCTTCACGTCCTTCTTCGCGCCGCTTACATCCACGTCCGTGAAGATGACGAAGTTCGGTTTGCCGAGCGCTTTCGCCATGGTGTGCGAGGTCGGGACCGCATCCATATCGGCCAACGACGTGCGTGACGGGATCAGCACCAGGTCGGATAACTCGGCCGCCCGCTTACCCATGATCTCGGCCTTGCCCGCCGTATCGATCAGCACAAGCTCGGCGCCCTGTTTCTCGAATTCGCGCAGCGTCGGCTCAAGGAAGTCCGGGGTCGTCTCCGGCCTGACCGGCGGTCCTTCCGTCTGGCGCCGCGTAGACCACATCCGAAGCGTCGCCTGAGGATCGGTATCAACGATCGCCGTCAGGATACCGGCGTGGTGCGCGGCCACCGCCAGATGTGCGGTGAGCGTGGATTTCGTGCTCCCGCCCTTCAAGCCCAAGATCGTGACAACCCGCATCGACTCACCTCCGGCGCGCTTCCTAACCTGTGTAGGTCTAAGGTCCAAAGATACCGTTTAGCTTGACCTCTAGGTGTCCCGTAGAGGTACACAGTTTACACTTAGGTGTAGGTTTACTGTATATTTAAATTGCGTTCGGCTCGTTTCTCCTATAAATTTCGAGAATTGGTATTCTCGAAAGTTTGGCCGGTAGGCAGAACCTATGCCGATGTTCCATCTGATAGACGGCACAAGGGGCCAACGCCTGCCGGTGAAACCGGCCAACGGCGAGGGGTGCAACGGCTGCAGCTACTGCTGCGCCGAGGAGCCGTGCGCCACTGCGGTCGAGTACATCGGTGCCGGCACGGAAGGCCCATGCCCAGCCCTGGAGTTCGAGGACGGCCGGGCATGGTGCGGGCTCGTCCGGCACGCCTCCCGATACCTGGACCTCCCGAACGACTGGGCGGATCAGATCCTTGGTGAGATGTTCGCGACGGCGCTCGGCGCCGGGCGGGGCTGTGATGCCGAACTCTGAAATCCTGACCATCGAGGCGGTCGAGGCCGGGCTGCCGGCCGAAACCGCGGCGCTCGTCCAGTCCTATCAGCGCGCCTCGAAGGCCTCGGCGACCATCCGGGCCTACATGTCGGACGTGCGCATGTTCGAGGCGTGGTGCCGGCGGTACGGGTTCCGGTCGATGCCGGCGGCGCCCGAGACCGTGGCGGCCTTCATCGTCTCAGAAGCCGAGGAGGGCAGGGCGGCCTCGACACTCGGGCGTCGGATGGCGGCGATCCGGTACGGCCACAAGCTGGCCAAGGCGCCAGACCCGACCGACGACGAGGGCGTGCACGCCGCCATGAAGGGCGCCCGGCGCAAGCTGAAGGTCGCGCCGAAGCAGAAGGCGGCCGCGACCGCCGACATTCTGGCGGCTCTACTCATGCGAACCCCGGACACCCTGACGGGCAAGCGCGACCGCGCCCTACTCGGGCTGGGGTTCGCGGGCGCGTTCCGGCGGTCCGAGCTCGTCGCCCTCGATGTCGCCGACCTGGTGGAGGGGCCGGAAGGCCTGCGAGTGCGGATCCGGAGAGGCAAGACCGACCAAGAGGGCAGGGGAGCGGAGATTGCTATCCCACACGGTAGGTTCATCCGACCCGTGGCGCTGATGCGGGAATGGCTCGATGCAGCCGGCATCGTCGAGGGTCCGGTGTTCCGGCCGGTCTCGCGATCAGGTCGGGTGCGGGCATCTAAAGTAGGTGAGGACAGAGAACCACCTCGGCTCACGACCCAGGCCGTCGCCGATATCATCAAGCGCCACTGTACGGCCGCCGGGCTCGATGCCTCGACTTTCGGCGCGCATTCGCTCCGAGCCGGCTACATCACCACCGCCGCGGAACGTGGCGCCGACCTGACCCGCATCATGGACCAAAGCCGGCACCGGGATCCCCGGACCGTGGTCGGCTACATCCGGCGAGCGAACGCCTTCAAGGATCATTCGGGGAGCGGGTTTTTGTAAATTGCGACACCTGACGTCGATCCCCTTTAACCTAGACTGTTGTGCTCGCGGCGATACTCGACCGATATTGTCTTGAGAACGCCCCTGTCCGTGTGGCTAGGCGGCAAATCCGCGAGGCCGCCATGGCGCTGACGGGACGGTTCTGGTTCAAACGAACATGGAGGGGGAAGCTCATCCTCCTCGTCGAGGATGAGAGGCGTCGTTGGTTCAGCCGTCGCGGTGCGACGAAGCTGCGCTGGCGCGATGCAACGCTCCTTGATCTCGCAGAACCTGAGCTGCAGGCGTTGGTAAACTTGGAACGCACGCGTCGTGCAGAGCATACTGCTAGCTCGGTGCGACGCCTGCGCGCGCTTGGGCTTCTCGGAGGCAGTCTCCGCCTGCTCATCCGTCTTCGGAGCACCCTTCTTTCGCTGTTGGCCGAGGCCGAGCGAGCGGGCAAGAGCCGAACGCTGCTCGGAGTAGCTGGCGGCCGTGGAGGGGTAGTCGCGCGGCAGGCCGTAGCGCTCCCGGTACTGCTCGATCGACATGCCGCTCTTGCTGAGGTGCCGCTTCAGCGTCTTGTACG
>NZ_VRVA01000125.1:0-14129 GCF_008039945.1 Methylobacterium sp. WL64 | reverse complement strand
GGTCCGGGCCGGCCACGCCGGGCGGCTCGCGGCGGCCGCGGGCTTCGCGGTGTCTGGGGTTCGCGGTCGCCGCGGGCGGAAGCATCGAACGGACTTTCTGCCTCGGCCCACGCCGACTTTAAGCTGAACCTTGGACGTGTCGCCCAGTAGGCATGGGGATTATGCGCCCGTCAATGCAGTGCATCGAACGTTCTTAATTGATGATGTAAATACTGGACATGTAAATCTAATACAGAGTGGTGGCCGGTCTCTGTGGAGGAACGGGGCTTTCGGTTGGGTGTTCGGTGCGCACGGCGGTCGCAATACCCTGGCGTGCGGGGTGCGCCGCGGGCGGGCGTGAGACGAATCGACAACGGAAATCGGCGCCCGCGCCCGGGGCCCGCATTCCGTGTCCCGGGCACCTACGACGTTCACGCATCGATCGAGGGGGCAGGGGGCGCCGCTGCGCCTCGTCCGGCGCCACCCCCATCCCCGACCCATGAGGGCCACGGATTACACGCGCTGGACGATTCATCGCCCGAGGATTGGTCCCCCATAGCCGATAACCCGCGCCGTCGTTCCGGGGCGCCGCAGGCGGGCCCGGAACCCAGAATGCTGCGCGTGCAAGAGCTTGACACGTCGGCGTCTCTGGATCCCGGACCCCGGCTGTCGGCCCGGGCCGACCGGCGGCGCGGTCAGTCCCGCACCACCACCTTGGTGCCGACCCGGACCCGGTCGTAGAGATCGACCACGTCCTTGTTGGTCATGCGGATGCAGCCCGAGGACACCGCGGCGCCCATCGTCTCGGGCTCGTTCGAGCCGTGGATCCGGTAGAGCGACGAGCCGAGATAGAGGGCGCGGGCGCCCAGCGGGTTGTCCTGGCCGCCGGCCATGAAGCGCGGCAGGTCCGGGCGGCGGGCCAGCATCTGCTGCGGCGGACGCCAGGCCGGCCATTCCTTCTTCATCGTCACCGTCTTGGTGCCGGACCAGGAGAAGCCCTGCCGGCCGACGCCGACGCCGTAGCGGATCGCCTCGCTGTTCCCGAGGATGTAGTAGAGCCGGCGCTGGCGGGTGGAGATCACGACGGTGCCGGGCTTCTCGGTGCTGTTCCAGCCGATCGTCTCGCGCGGGATCGCCTGGCTGCGGAAGACGTTCAGGAAATCCGCGAGCGGGCCGCTATCGATCGGGCCGGCGGAGGCGGGCGCGCTCCCCAGCAGGGCGCCTGCGAGCGCGAGCATCGCGATCCGTCTCGACATGGTCTGTCATCCTCTCACTTTGGCCGGTCGCTTGGCCGGTCGCTTGGCCGGTTTCTGCCGACGGCGTCGGCCGTCGCGGCCGGGCCGCGATCCCTGGGGCGAACCGGCCCGGACTTCGCGGCGAGGTTGAGGCCGACCGGGGGGAGGGGGCATTTCCGGGCGTGAATGTGTGGTGGGCGCAACACTCTGCTCCCGGCGTGGAGCTGGGGTTTGGCGAACGGACCCTGCACCCGCGAGAACCACGCGCCGCTCGAAGAGCCCTTCGCAAAACGCCTGCTGCACCGTCGGGGCTCGAAGTCGGGATCCCGGCCATCGCGCGTGGCGTGCAGAAGTCTCCGTATCGCGGGTCGCGTCCCCAGATGGGGCGGCGGATTTTAGCGCGGCGGGCAACGTTCCGCAGAGAGCGGATCCCGCCGCCTTTCCGAAAGATCTCCGGCCGCCTCGGCCCACATCGCAGCCTGGGTCTCGTCAAGAGTATGCGGTGGGCGCCCAACGATTTCATGCCACCTTGACGGATGTGACAGGCCCGCGTCTGATGGTGTCCTGACGAGGTCTAGGAATCACGCAAGATTATAGGGCGCATCGATCAAGTCAAAATGGCCCGGACAATTCGTTCTCGGTCGGGCGGGGTGCAACATAGGGGCTGGGCGATGCGGGGCCGTCTCATGAAAATCGCATCCTGCGCCCGGACTCTATTTGTCGTATGCTCCTCGATCGTTGTTCCGACCTTCGTGACGGCGCGGACCGATGGCCGTCGCTCCTGGTGTGACGCCATGAAGGAGTCGAGCGCGAGTGCCCCTCGCACCAGTGTCGACCTCGGGTGGAGCGGAAGCGACTCCATCGACATCGGAATCCCGGCCCGGGTTCAATATCGGCCGGGTCCGAAAGCTGAAGCGACAGTGACCGGCAACGCAGATCTCGCGAGCCATGTGCGCCTGCGCGATGGCCAGCTCGAATGGGATAGCAAAGACTACGAGGACTGCTATCCCACCGACCTTGTCGTCCATCTCGTCGGCCCGCCGGTTGCGGAGTGGACCATCCACGGCACCGCGCACCTCGACCTGAACAACATCAGGCAGGATGTCTTGAAAATGACGAGGCACGGCATCGGACGGATCACCGCGGACGGCGACGTCAGAGAAATCTGGCTTCGGGCCTCGGGCAGGGGAAGCGCGGATCTCGGTCGACTTGAGACGCAGCGCGCGACGATCCGTATTTCAGGAAGCGGTGAGGTCGACGTGGCGCCACGCGAGGACGCTGACATTTCAATATCAGGGCGCGCAGTCTTAAGAATTCACGGGAACGGTGCCAAGCTTCACATTCAATCTCACGGCCGGGCCCAAGCCATACAGGTTCAGTGACGCGACCTGTCCGTTGGGATGGACGAATAAGTTTGTGCCGATCGTCCCGGGCGCGATGCCCCGGACGACATGCTCGGGGATCGGCCGCCGCGTGGTCACCCGAGGTGCCGGTCGGCGGGAATCGCCGCCGTGGCGGGGATGGTCACCCGCGCCCCGTCGGCCTCGGCAAGTTCCACGATGCGGGTCTGCATACCCGGAGCGACGTACACGACCGTACCCCCGGCGCCGGCCGGCATCGGGTCGCCGTCATCCGGCATCGCCTCGTCGAGCCGCACGACGCGATCGAGATCCCGGATTGCGGGCTCGGCGCGTCGCGCCGTGTAAAGCGTCGCGACCGACAACCCTGTGACGTGGCCTGCGCGCCCCGCACGTCCGCAAGCCATCAGCCCGGCGCGACGCCGTGGGTGATTGCGCCGGGGGACGGCCATGCTTATCTCGAGACCGTGATCCGATCCGTCGCCCTTCTGGCCCGCCGCGTCGCGGGCCCGCCGGACCGCCTCGTCCGGAGCCTCGCCGTGCTGGCGATGCTCGTCGTCGCGGCGGCTGCGCTGATGGCCGCGCCCCGGCCGGCCCGGGCCGCCCCCGTGGCGGGCCCGGCCTGCTGGGTGACGAGCCAGGCCGTGGCCGTGCTGTCGGATGCGCGCGGGGTGGAGACGCGCAAGATCGAGACGCGTAAGGCCGGCTCCGAGGCCCGCCGGGCGCTGTTCGACGGCACCGACCTGTGTCCGGCCGATCTCGAGGTCGTCGGCGAACTTGGGCTCCCGCGCCGCCCCGTGGAAGCGCCCCGGCCGCGTCACGTCTCCGCCGCATCCTACGGTTATGCCCCGGCCGTCGCGCCGGCGTCCGGACCGGACGAAGCCCTGCACCGGCCGCCCCGGGCGGCCTGATCCGCGCCGCCGGTTCCGCCGGCCAGGCGCCCGATCTGCGCCCTAGCGGCGCGAGGCCCTCGTGCCGGATCCCGGATCCGGCGTGGTGGGCCAAACTCTCGATCGTGCAGCATCGTCCGTCCGGAAGCCGGAAAACGCCTTTCAGGGGAATGCGCGATCCGCCTCGACGAGGCGCGGCCCTTTCAGCGCCGCGCCGGCCTCTGCAGACGCATGTTATTCCAGGAGCGTCGGAACCCGTGACCCGCACTTCGTCCGCCCAATTCCCGTCCCCCGTCCGGCGCGCCACGCCGCGCGTGACCGTCCTGGGGGCGTCCGCCCTGCTGGCGCTCGGCCTCGCGGCCTGCAACCCGAGGCAGGTGGCCGCGCCGACGCCGCCGGTGCCGGAGGTCGGCTTCGTCACGGTGACCCCGCAGGCGATCCCCTACCTGCGCGACCTGCCCGGGCGGGTGGCGCCGATGCGGATCGCCGAGGTCCGGTCGCGGGTCTCCGGCCTCGTGGTCAAGCGCCTGTTCGAGCAGGGCAGCCAGGTCAAGGAAGGCGACATCCTCTACAAGATCGACCCGGCCCCGTTCGAGGTCGAGCTGGCGAGCGCGGAGGCCGTGCTGGCCCGCCACGAGGCCGCCCTGGTGCTGGCCCGGCAGCAGGCCGACCGGCTCGAGACCCTGCTGACCCGGGCCACCGCCAGCCAGGCGCAGTACGACGCCGCCTTCGCGGGCAAGAAGCAGGCGGAAGCCGAGGTCGCCGGCGCCAAGGCGGCCCGGGACCGGGCGCAGCTCAACCTGGGCTGGACCGACGTGCGCGCGCCGATCACCGGCCGGATCGGCCGGGCGCTGCTCACCGAGGGAACCCTGATCGAGCCGGGCTCGACGGGAGCGCTCGCCACGATCCAGCAGCTCGACCCGATCTACGTCGACATCACCCAGTCGGTGGGCGAACTGAACCGCCTGCGCCGGGATCTGGCCAGCGGCGAGCTCGCCCGGCTGGAGGACAACACCGCCAACGTCCACCTGATCATGGACGACAACTCCCTCTACCCGCTGGCCGGCCGCCTGCTGTTCTCGGACGTCACCGCCGATCCGAGCACCGGCCAGGTGACCCTGCGGGTGCAGTTCCCCAACCCGCACGACGAGCTGTTTCCGGGCATGTACGTCCGCGCCCGGATCAAGCAGGGCATCGATTCCGACGCCATCGCGGTGCCCCAGCAGGCCATCCAGCGCACCGAGGACGGCCGCGCCGAGGTCTGGCTGGTCCGGGCCGACGACACGGTGATGCGCCAGCCGGTCGAGGTCGGGCCGGTGGTCGGGCAGAACTGGCTGATCCGGGACGGGCTCAAGGCCGGCGAGCGGGTGATCGTCGACGGCGTCCAGAAGATCACCGCGGGCGTGAAGGTGAAGCCCCTGGACCAGACCCCGCTCCACGGCGAGGAGAGCCCGAAGCACGACGCCGACGAAGCCCCCGACGCGGCCGGCGACCAGAAGCCAAGTGATCAGAAATCAAGTGACCAGAAGCCAAGTGACCAGAAGCTTGGCGACCAGAAGCTTGGCGACCAGAAGCCCGGGGATAAGGCGCAGGTCGCCCCGCGCGCGGCCGCGGTCAACCGCCACTGAGCCCGGGAGACCTCGACCATGGCACGCTTCTTCATCGACCGCCCGGTCTTCGCCTGGGTGGTGGCCCTGTTCATCTGCCTGGGCGGCGCCCTGGCGATCCCGAACCTGCCGATCGCGCAGTACCCGGTGATCGCCCCGCCGCAGATCGCCCTGTCCACGGCCTATCCCGGCGCCTCGGTGGACAGCCTCTACGTCGGCACGACCCGGCTCATCGAGGATGAGCTGAACGGCGCGGCCGACATCATGAACTTCGAGTCGACGACCGACTCGTTCGGCTCGGTCAACATCACCGCGACCTTCCTGCCCGGCACCGACCCGGCGCTCGCCTCCGTGGAGGTGCAGAACCGGTTGAAGCGCGTGGAGGCCCGCCTGCCGGCGGAAGTCCGCCAGCAGGGCATCCTGGTGGAGGAGGCCTCGGCCGCGACCCTCAACATCATCACCCTGATCTCCAAGGACGGGTCGATGGACGAGGTGGGCCTCGGCGACTTCCTGATCCGCAACGTCATCAACGAGATCCGGCGCATCCCCGGGGTCGGGCGCGCCACGCTCTACTCCACCGAGCGCTCGCTCCGGGTCTGGGTCGATCCGGACAAGCTGCGCGGCCTGTCGCTGAGCGCCGAGGACGTGACCGAGGCGATCCGCAACCAGAACATCCAGGTCGCCTCCGGCTCGGTCGGCGCCCAGCCGAGCCCGACCAAGCAGGCGGTCACGGTGCCGATCATCGTGAAGGGCCAGCTCGGCACCATCGAGGATTTCGGCGCGATCGTGCTGCGGGCCAATTCGGACGGCTCGAACGTGCGCCTGCGCGACGTCGCCCGGATCGAGCTCGGCGGCGACGCCTACCAGTTCTCGACCCGGCTCAACGGCGGCCCGGCCGCCGGCATCTCGGTGACGCTGGCCCCCGACGGCAACGCGCTGGAGACCGCCAAGGCGATCCGCGCCAAGATGGTGGAGCTGTCGCAGTTCTTCCCGCCGGACCTGAAGTGGGACATCCCGTACGACATCACCCCGGCGGTCGAGGCCTCGATCGAGAAGGTGCTGCACACCCTGGTCGAGGCGGTGGTGCTGGTCTTCCTGGTGATGTTCCTGTTCCTGCAGAACATCCGCTACACCCTGATCCCCACCATCGTGGTGCCGATCGCCCTGATGGGCACGGTCACGGTGATGTGGATCTCCGGCTTCTCGGTGAACGTGCTCACCATGTTCGGCATGGTGCTGGCCATCGGCATCCTGGTCGACGACGCCATCGTGGTGGTGGAGAACGTCGAGCGGATCATGAACGAGGAGGGCCTGCCCCCCAAGGAGGCCACCAAGAAGGCCATGGAGCAGATCACCGGGGCGATCATCGGCATCACCCTGGTGCTGATGGCCGTGTTCATCCCGATGGCGTTCTTCCCCGGCTCGGTGGGCATCATCTACCGGCAATTCTCGATCGCCATGGTCACCTCCATCGCGTTCTCGGCGCTGCTGGCCCTGTCGCTGACGCCGGCCTTGTGCGCGACCTTCCTGAAGCCGGTGGTCAAGGGCCACGGCCACGCCAAGGGCGGCGTGTTCGGGATGTTCAACCGCTTCGTCGACCGCGAGACCGCCCGCTACGGCCGCGGCGTGGCGGGCCTCATCCGCAAGTCCGGCCGGGTGATGCTGGTCTACCTCGCCCTGGTGGCAGGCATGGCCTACGCCTTCGTCAACCTGCCGGAGGGCTTCCTGCCGGTGGAGGACCAGGGCTTCTTCACGGTGGACATCCAGACGCCCCCCGGCGCCTCCTACAACCGCACCCAGGAGGCCAACCGCCGGGTCGAGGAGCACCTGCTGGCGCAACCCGGCGTCGCCACCGTGACCATGCTCAACGGCTTTTCGTTCTCGGGCCAGGCCCCGAGCACCAGCCAGGCCTTCGTGACCCTGAAGCCCTGGAGCGAGCGCGACGCGAAGAACTCGGCCGCCGCCCTGGTGGCCGGGACCAACGCGGCGCTGGCGAACTACCGCGACGCCACCGTGGACGCCCAGGAGCCGCCCCCGGTGGACAACCTCGGCAATGCCGCCGGCTTCTCGTTCCGCCTCCAGGACCGGGCGAACCGCGGCTACGCGGCCCTGCTCTCGGCCCAGGACCAGCTGCTCAAGCTCGCCCAAGGCAGCCCGATCCTGCAGAAGGTGAAGATCGAGGGCCTGCCGCCGACCCCGCAGGCGGAGCTGATCGTCGACCGCGAGAAGGCGGCGGCGCTCGGCGTCAAGTTCGAGGACATCAACGCCACGATCCAGCTCAACCTCGGCTCGGTCTACACCAACGACTTCCCCAACCGGGGCAAGATGCAGCGCGTCTACGTCCAGGCCGAGCAACTCCAGCGCATGAACGCCTCGGACATCCTCAACTACGCGGTGAAGAACGCCGGCGGCACGATGGTGCCGATGTCGTCCTTCGCGGAGCTGAAATGGGGCATGGGGCCGAGCCAGATCGTCGGCTTCAACGGCTACCAGTCGGTCCGCATCACGGGCGAGCCGAACCCCGGCTACACCTCGGGCGACGCGATCAACGAGATGGAGCGGCTGATGCTGCAGCTGCCCAAGGGTTTCGGCTATGCCTGGACCGGCCAGTCGTTCCAGGAGAAGCAGGCTGGCAGCCAGGCCAGCCTGCTGCTGGCGCTCTCGGTGCTGATCGTGTTCCTGTGCCTGGCCGCGCTCTACGAGAGCTGGGCGATCCCGGTCTCGGTGCTGCTGGTGATCCCGCTCGGCGTGATCGGCGCGGTGGCGGCCGTCTACCTGCGCGGCATGCCCAACGACGTGTACTTCAAGATCGGCCTGATCACGATCATCGGCCTCTCGGCCAAGAACGCGATCCTGATCGTGGAGTTCGCCAAGGACCTCTGGAAGCCCGGAACCTCGGTGATCCAGTCCGCCATCGAGGCCTCGACGCTCCGGTTCCGGCCGATCGTGATGACCTCGCTCGCCTTCATCTTCGGCGTGGTGCCGCTGGCCATCGCCACCGGCGCCGCCTCGAAGAGCCAGCAGGCGATCGGCACCGGCGTGATGGGCGGCATGATCACCGCGACCGTGCTGGCGGTGTTCTTCGTACCGGTGTTCTTCGTGGTGGTGATGCGCCTGTTCCGGCGCAAGGCCGTGGCCGACGGCGAGCGGGGCGCGGGCGAGTCGGCGGCGCAGCGGCCCCACCACGCGGCGGCGGCCGAGTAGGGGCGGGATCGGGCGCCTGAACCGCGACGCGTTTTCCCTCCCCTCCGCAGGGGAGGGCTGGCGCATGTCACCTCCGAATCGGCCCTCCCGCGAACCACGGATCACCGACACCTGGCGCGCGCAGCCGTCGGCTTGCACCCGTCGATGTCTGAACACCGTCGACCATCACCCTGCATTTTGTATGCGGATGGTCCGAACCTTGCTGTGGGTGTGTGGCCGGCGCGGTTTGCCCGCGCGCTTCTCTCGGCCTAGGCTCAACCCCTGCGCTGGTGGTGGCGGCCTGCCATCAACTTCCACGGTTTCGGAGATCCGCTTGTCCCGTTCGACCCTGAAGATCCTCGCCCGCGGCGTGGCCGCAGGCGCGGTCGCGACCTTCGCGCTGGCGGCGCTGCCCGCGCAGGCCGCCAACGTGTTCCGCTTCGCGTTCCAGGGCGATCTCAAGTCGCTGGATCCCTACTCCCTCAAGGAGAGCTTCACCGAGGGTATGCAGCAGGCGGCCTACGAGTCGCTGGTCACCCTCGACAAGAACCTGAAATTCGCCCCCGGACT
Source organism: Methylobacterium sp. WL64 (assembly GCF_008039945.1). Taxonomy (NCBI): domain Bacteria; kingdom Pseudomonadati; phylum Pseudomonadota; class Alphaproteobacteria; order Hyphomicrobiales; family Methylobacteriaceae; genus Methylobacterium; species Methylobacterium sp. WL64. Next base: position 5,307 of record NZ_VRVA01000125.1, on the reverse strand, counting down.
GGCCGAATCGTGGGAGACGCCGGAGCCGACCCGCTGGCGCTTCCACCTGCGCAAGAACGTCACGTTCCACGACGGCTCGCCGTTCACCGCCGACGACGTGCTCTTCTCCGCCCAGCGCGTCCGGGCCTCGGGCTCGAACTTCACCACGAACGTCCCGGCCGACGCCGAGTTCGTGAAGGTCGACGACCACACCGTCGACATGGTGCTGAAGAAGCCGAACCCCATCGCGCTCGCCCAGTTCCCGACCTGGCTGATCATGTCGAAGAGCTGGTCTGAGAAGAACGGCGCCGCGCAGCCGACCCCGGCCAACGCCACCAGCCCGAGCTACGCCACCCTGCACGAGAACGGCACCGGCCCGTTCGTGATCGCCGAGCACCAGCCCGGCGTGAAGACGGTGTTCAAGAAGTTTCCCGGCTACTGGGGCAAGGTCGAGTCGAACCTCGACGAGGCGGTGCTGACCACGATCGCCAACCCGGCGACCCGCGTCGCCGCGCTGCTCTCGGGCGAGGTCGACTGGATCGATCCCGTGCCGTTGCAGGATCAGCAGCGGGTGAACGCCAGCGGCACCGCCATCGTGATGGCGGGCCCCGAGCTGCGCACGATCTTCCTCGGCATGGATCAGGACCGGGACGAGCTCAAGGATTCGAGCGTCAAGGGCAAGAACCCGTTCAAGGACATCAAGGTGCGTGAGGCGTTCTACCTCGCCATCGACGAGGAGACGATCGCCAAGCGCGTGATGCGCGGGCAGGCCGTGCCCTCCGCCCTGATGATCGCGCCGAGCCTCTACGACCGTGGGGCCGAGTTCAAGCGCCCGGCCACCGACCTCAAGAAGGCCAAGGAGCTGATGGCCCAGGCCGGCTACCCGGACGGGTTCTCGCTGACGATGGATTGCCCCAACGATCGCTACGTCAACGACGAGGCGATCTGCCAGGCGGTGGTCTCGATGCTCGCCCGCATCAACGTCAAGGTGAACCTGAACGCTCAGCCGAAGGCGAAGTACTTCGCCAAGGTGCTGGCCCCGAATTTCGACACCTCGTTCTACCTGCTCGGCTGGACGCCGTCGTCGCTCGACAGCCACAACATCCTCTACGAGATCGTCGGCTGCCGGAAGCCGGGCGACAAGTCGGGACGCGGCAGCTGGAACCTCGCGGGCTACTGCGACCCGAAGATCGATGAGATCGCCGACAAGGTCGAGGGCGAGACCGACAAGACCAAGCGCGACGCCCTGATCAAGGAGGGCTTCGACGTCCTGAGCGCCGACTGGGGCTACATCCCGCTGCACCAGCAGGCCCTGGCCTGGGGCGTCTCCAAGAAGGTCCACCTGACCCAGCGCGCCGACAACCTGCTCCTGCTCTACTGGGTCTCGAAAGATCCCCAGTAGGCGCCGGGCGTGCTCGCCTTCCTGCTGCGCCGGGTGATCCAGGCGGCCGCGGTGCTCGCGGTCGTCGGGCTCATCGCGTTCTCGATGTTCCGGTTCGCGGGCGACCCCGTGAACCAGATCGTCGGGCCCGACACGCCTGCCTCCGAGCGGGCCGAGATCCGCAAGAGTCTCGGCCTCGACGATCCGGTGCTGATGCAGTTCGCCCGCTACGCCGACGACGTGGTCCGGGGCCGGCTCGGGATCTCGTACCAGTTCCGCCAGCCGGTCTCGCAGCTGCTCGCCGAGCGCATGCCGGCGACCCTGGAACTCGCCTTCTGCGCCACGGTGTTCGCGCTCGTGGTCGGCGTCCTGATGGGGGTCTACTGCGCGCTGCGCCGGGACTCCTGGCTCGCCGGGCTGTTCCAGGCGGTCTCGCTGATCGGCATCAGCCTGCCGACCTTCCTGATCGGCATCCTGCTGATCTACCTGTTCTCGGTGACGCTCGGCTGGCTGCCCTCCTACGGGCGCGGCGACACGGTGCGGCTCGGCTGGTGGACCACCGGCTTCCTCACCTGGTCGGGCCTGAAGGCGCTGATCCTGCCGTCCGTCACGCTGGGCCTGTTCCAGATGACGCTGATCATGCGGCTGGTGCGCGCCGAGATGCTGGAGGTGCTGCGCACCGACTACATCCGCTTCGCCCGCGCCCGGGGCCTCTCCACCCGGGCGGTCCACCTGCGCCACGCCCTCAAGAACACCCTCGTGCCGGTGATCACCATCGCGGGGCTGCAGCTCGGCTCGGTCATCGCCTTCTCGATCATCACCGAGACGGTGTTCCAGTGGCCCGGCATGGGCCTGCTGTTCGTCCAGGCCGTGCAGAACGTCGATATCCCGATCATGTCCGCCTACCTGCTGCTCGTCGCGCTGATCTTCGTGACCATCAATCTCGTGGTCGACATCCTCTACACCGTGGTCGACCCGCGCCTGCGGCTGTCGTCCGCGCGGACCGCGTGAGGCCGGCATGAGCGGACGCGACATCGACGCCGGCAACGCGCCGCCGGTCCCGCTGGCGGCGGCCACGCCCGGACGGCTCGCGCGCTGGCGCGATTCCGACCTGGTCGCCAGCTTCCTGCGCTCGAAGACCGCGATCGTGGCGCTGCTCGCCACGGTGCTGATGGTCGGGCTCGCGGTGGCGGCCCCGCTGATCTCGCCCCAGAACCCCTACGACCCGGCCCAGCTCGACCTGATCAACTCCAACCTGCCGCCGATCTGGCAGGCGGACGGCCAGGCGCCGTTCTACCTCGGCACCGACGACCAGGGCCGGGACGTGCTCTCGGCGGTGCTGTACGGCCTGCGCCTGTCGCTGATCGTGGGCGTGCTCGGGGTGATCACCTCCGGCGTGCTCGGCATCGCGCTGGGCTTGGTCGCCGGCTATGCGGGCGGCGCCCTCGACACGCTGATCATGCGGGTCGCCGACGTGCAGCTCACCTTCCCGGCGATCCTGATCGCCCTGGTGGTGGACGGCGTCGCCCGGGCGAGTTTTGGCGGCGCGCTGGATGTCGGGCCGCTGATCGGGCTGATCGTGATCTCGATCGGCCTGTCGTTCTGGGTGCAGTACGCCCGCACGGTGCGCTCCTCCGTGATGGTCGAGAAGGGCAAGGACTACGTCCAGGCCGCCCGGCTGATCGGCCTGACGCCCCCGGTGATCCTGGTCCGCCACGTGCTGCCCAACGTCACCGGGCCGGTCTTCGTCATCGCGACGATCAACCTGGCGCTGGCGATCATCACCGAGGCGACCCTGTCGTTCCTCGGCACCGGCCTGCCCGAGACCATGCCGTCGCTCGGCACCCTGATCCGCACCGGCAACCGGTTCCTGTTCTCCGGCGAATGGTGGATCGTCGCCTTCCCGGGCCTGGCGCTGGCCGGCCTCGTCATCGCCATCAACCTCCTGGGGGATTGGCTGCGCGACGCGCTCAATCCGAAGCTGCAATGACCGAAACCATCCTCTCCGTGCGCGACCTCACGGTCACGTTCGACACGCGGCGCGGGCCGCTCACCGCCATCGACCGGGTCTCGTTCGACATCGGCCGGGGCGAGATCCTGGGGGTCGTCGGCGAATCCGGGGCCGGCAAGTCGGTCACCGGCTCGGCGGTGATCGGGCTGATCGACCGGCCGGGCCGGATCAGCGGCGGCGCGATCACGTTGCGCGGCGCGCGCATCGACAACCTGCCCCCCGAGGCGATGCGGCGGGTGCGGGGCAAGCGGATCGGCATGATCTTCCAGGACCCGCTGACCTCGCTGGACCCGCTGTTCCGGGTCGGCGACCAGATCGTCGAGACCCTGCGGGCCCACACCGACCTCTCCGCCCGGGCGGCCCGCACCCGGGCCATCGACCTGCTCGCCGAGGTCGGCATCCCGGCGCCTGAGCGGCGGATCGACGGCTATCCGCACGAATTCTCGGGCGGCATGCGCCAGCGCGTGGTGATCGCGCTGGCGCTCGCCGCCGAGCCGGAGCTGATCATCGCCGACGAGCCGACCACGGCGCTCGACGTCTCGGTCCAGGCGCAGATCATCACCCTGCTCAAGCGCCTGTGCCGCGAGCACGGCACCGCGGTGATGCTGGTGACCCACGACATGGGCGTGATCGCCGAGGCCGCCGACCGGGTCGCAGTGATGTATGCCGGGCGGGTCGCCGAGATCGGCCCGGTCGCCTCCGTGATCGCAAAGCCGCACCACCCCTACGCGGTCGGCCTGATGGGGGCGATCCCGACCCTGTCGCAGGAGGCCGACCGGCTCAGCCAGATCCCCGGCTCGATGCCGCGACTCACCGCCATCCCGCAGGGCTGCGCCTTCAACCCGCGCTGCCCGAAGGTGTTTGCCCGCTGCCGCGTCGAGCGGCCGGAGCCGATCCTGGTGGGCGAAAGCCGCGTCACCTGCCACCTGTACGACGTCACGGAGAAGGCGGCGTGAGCGCCTATGTCGAGGTCACCGACCTGCGCCGCCTGTTCGATGTCTCGAAACCCTGGCTGAACCGGGTGATCGAGCGCGAGCCCCGCCGGTTCCTCACGGCGGTGGACCGGGTCGGCTTCACCATCGCCAAGGGTGAGACCTTCGCGATCGTCGGCGAATCCGGTTCGGGCAAGTCGACCGTGGCCCGGATGGTGGTCGGCCTGCTGCCGCCCTCCGCCGGCGAGGTGCGGATCACCGGGGTCTCGATGACCGATCCCCGGGAGGCGGCGGCGCGGCGGCGGCTGCGCTCGCGCATCCAGATGATCTTCCAGGACCCCTACGCGTCGATGAACCCGCGCTGGCGCGTGGGCAAGATCATCGCGGAGCCGATCCGTGCCTTCAACCTGATCCAGGGGGAGGGGGCGATCCGCGCCCGGGTCGGCGAGCTGCTCGGCCTGGTCGGCCTCCACCCGGACGATTCCAAGAAGTACCCGCACGAATTCTCCGGCGGCCAGCGCCAGCGCGTCGCCATCGCCCGGGCGCTCGCCAGCCAGGCGGAGTTCCTGGTCGGCGACGAGCCGACCTCGGCGCTCGACGTCTCGGTGCAGGCGCAGATCCTCAACCTGATGCGCGACCTGCAGGACCGGCTCGGGCTGACCTACCTGTTCATCTCCCACAACCTCGCCGTGGTCCGCCACATGGCGACCCGGGTGGGGGTGATGTATCTCGGCCGCCTGGTCGAGGTTGCGGCCGCAAAGGATCTGTTCGCGCGGCCCCGCCACCCGTACACGCGGATGCTGCTCGACGCGGTGCCCGACCTCGCCCATGTCGGCCGCGCCCGGGTGCCGGTCTCCGGCGAGATCCCGAACCCGATCGACCCGCCCCCCGGCTGCACCTTCAACCCCCGCTGCCCGCTCGCCAACGACCGCTGCCGCACCGAGGTCCCGGCCCTGCTGGACGGTGTCGCCTGCCACGCCGTGCAGGAGGGGCGGGCCTGAGGG
>NZ_VRVA01000124.1:0-14178 GCF_008039945.1 Methylobacterium sp. WL64 | reverse complement strand
CCCTGCCGATGCTGCGCCCTCCCGCCCCCACAGATGGGGGAGGGCGCAGCATCGGCACCGCCCTTGGCCCTCGTCCGCGACGCGGCGGAAACCCGACCGCCTTCGAGGCTCATCCCGCCCCGAACAGCGCCACCGCCAGCCGCGAATGGTCCTCGCGCAGGCGGCCCGTATCCACACCCAGCGGCTCACCGTCGATCACCCGCCAGCGGCCGGCGACCATCACCCGGTCGGCCCGGGTCGCGCCGCACAGGACCAGGGCGGCCAGCGGATCGTGGGCGCCGGAGAAGCGCAGCTCGTCCAGGGTGAACAGGGCGAGGTCGGCCTCCAGGCCCGGCGCGATCCGGCCGATATCGGCGCGTCCCAGGCAGGCGGCCGAGCCCTGCGTGGCCCAGCGCAGGGCATCGCGATGGGTCACGGCCTCCGCCCCGTAGGTGAGCCGGCTCAGCATCAGCGCGTGCCGCACCCCCTCCATGAGGTTGGAGCTGTCGTTGGAGGCCGATCCGTCGACCCCGAGGCCCACGGGCGAGCCCGCCGCCTCCAGTTCGCAGGTGCGGCAGCGGCCCGACGCCAGGGTCATGTTCGAGGTTGGGCAATGGCACACGCCGACCCCGGCCTTGCCGAGCCGGGCGACCTCGGCGTCGTTGAAGTGGATGCCGTGGGCGAGCCAGACTCGGTCGGTCATCCAGCCGACCCGTTCCAGGTAGTCCACCGGTCGGCAGCCGAACATCGATTGGCAGTAGCCGTCCTCGTCCAGCGTCTCGCCGAGATGGGTGTGCAGGCGGCAGCCGTGCCGGGCGGCCAGCTCCGCGCTCTCGCGCATCAGCCGCTCGGTCACCGCGAAGGGCGAGCACGGCGCCAGGCCGATCTGCACCATCGCCCCGGGGGCGGGGTCGTGGAACAGGTTCAGCACCCGCTCGCAATCGGCCAGGATCGTGTCGTCGTCCTGCGTCAGCGTCTTGGGGGGCAGGCCGCCCTCCCGGTCGGACAGGCTCATCGACCCACGGGTCACAGCGGCGCGGATTCCGAGGCTCCGGGCCTCCTCGACCTGGACGTCCACCGAGTCCTCGAGTCCCTCCGGGAACAGGTAATGGTGATCGCCCGCCGTGGTGCAGCCCGAGAGCAGCAATTCGGTATAGGCCACCCGGGTGGCGAGCCGAAACGCCTCCGGGGTGATCCGGCCCCAGACCGTGTAGAGCGCCTTCAGCCACGGGAAGAGCGGCTTGTTGATCGCCAGCGGGTGCGCCCGGGTGAGCGTCTGGAAGGCGTGGTGGTGGGTGTTGATCAGCCCCGGGACGACCACGTGGCGCGCGGCGTCGAAGGTCTCGTCCACCGGGGCGGCCGGCCGGGCGCCCGCCGGCACGCATTCGACGATCCGGCTGCCCTCCACCACGACGCCGCCCCCGGCCCCCTCGGCCAGGATGGCCAGCGGATCGCGGATCCAGACCCGGCGGCCCCGTATCTCGGCGTCGCGCATGCTGTTCCCCTCGGGTCCCGACCTCGCACCGGACCGGTATCGGACCCGGCGCGGCGGCCGGCAAGCCCCGGACGGGTCAGGGGCGGCTGTCTCGCGGGCCGGCGCCCCCGGGCTTGACGCTCCCGGGCGGCGCTGAGACATGTCAGCGGGACTGACCTTCTTATCATCCGGTCTGCTTAAAGTGACGGTCTGCCCCCCGTGACGTCATCGGTTCAGCGCGACGGCCTGCGCGTCTCCGGGCTGCCTGCCGCGGCGCCCCGTCGGCCGGACGGCGTGGCCGCGACCGCCGCGCACGCCCTCGGCAGCGACGACCTGATCGAGCTGCTGTTCTTCGCCTACCGGGATTTCGTCGGCGACCCGGACCGGATCCTGGCCGCCTACGGCTTCGGCCGTGCGCATCACCGGGTGCTGCACTTCGTCGACCGCTATCCGGGGCTGACCATCGCGGAGCTGCTCGACATCCTGCGGATCACCAAGCAGAGCCTCAACCGGGTGCTGAAGGACCTGATCGGGCAGAGCTACGTCACCCAGAAGACCGGGCCGAGCGACCGGCGCCAGCGCCTGCTGTACTGCACGCCGTCCGGTGCCGAGCTGGCCGCCGACCTCACCCGCGTCCAGGCCCGGCGCCTGGCCCGGGCGCTCGCCGCGCCGGACGCGCTGGGCTCCCCGGAGGATTTTCTGATGGCGATGATCGAGCCGGAGGACCGGCCTGCGGTCCGGCGCCTGATGGCCCGGCGCGGGCCGACCGGCGGTGGCGGCGCGTGACGGCCGCCCCCCGGGCCGACTTGCCCGACGCGGCGCCGCACGTCCTCGTGGTCGACGACGACCGCCGCCTGCGCGAACTGCTGGCCCGCTACCTGACCGACCAGGGGTTTCGCGTCACCGTGGCGGCCAGCGCCGCCGAGGCCCGGGCCCGGGCCCAGAGCGTCGTGTTCGACGCGATGGTGCTCGACGTGATGATGCCCGGCGAGAACGGCTTCGACTACGCCCGCAGCGTCCGCGAGACCTCCCGGGTGCCGATCCTGATGCTCACCGCCCGCTCCAACCCGAACGACCGGGTGATGGGCCTGGAGATCGGCGCCGACGACTACCTGCCCAAGCCGTTCGAGCCCCGGGAGCTGACGCTCCGGCTCAGCAACATCATCAAGCGCAGCGACCACCCGCGCGAGGCGGCGGCGGAGTCGGTGACCTTCGGGCCGTTCGCGTTCCGCATCGACCGGGGTGAATTGCGCCGGGACGACGCGCTGATCCGGATCACGGACCGGGAGCGCGAGATCCTGACGATCCTGGCCGCGGCCGGGGGCGCCAACGTCGAGCGCGAGCAGCTCGCCGGCCCCGGGGGCGCCGCCGCGGAGCGCACGGTCGACGTGCAGATCAACCGCCTGCGCCGCAAGACCGAGGTCGACCCCGCCAACCCGGTCTTCCTGCAGACGGTGCGGGGCGTCGGCTACCGGCTCGCGGTGGACTGATCCGGGCCCGCTACACCACCCGCGGCTCGCCCGGCTTCAGCTTCAGCCCCTTGGACACCCGGGTGGAGAGGCTGCCCACGACGGCGACGGCGACCGCCCCCTCGGCCAGCGCACGGACCGCCGCCAGGGCGGCCTCGGCGTTCGGCTTCATCACGGCGTAGACCAGGGGAGCGGGTTTGGAACCCGACCGGCCGCGGCCGCCGGATCGCTCCGCGGTCACGGACACCAGGAAGGTCGTGTGGCGGCTCCGGGCGCGTCCAGGCATGTCTCAGCATGTGGCATGTCGGCTAATCATCACCAACGCCCCACCTCCCGGAAGGGCCGGGATGGAGAACGCGGATGTGCGGCACAGGGCGAATCGCGTGCCGCGATCGGCCGCCCCATCTCGCCTTACCCCATCCGGCGGCACCCGCGACGGATTTCGCGCGAATACTCTGCGGCTTTGTGTCGAAGACGCGCGATCAGGGGCGTTCCGGGGGGCCCGTCGGCGCGTCAGGCCAGAACGAGGTCGAGGCCCGGCAGCGGAAGCCCCGCGAGCCGGGTGCTCCAGACTTGGCCGGGCGCCACCGGCAGGGCGTCGGTGAGCGTCCCGGTCGTGACGATCTCGCCAGGCGCGAGCGGCGGGCTCGCAGGATCGTTAGCCAGAACATCAACGAGATGGCCGAGGGCCGAAAGGGGGCCGCCGCCGAGCACGTTGCGGGCGCGGCCCCGGTCGGCGACCGCGCCGTCGCACAGCAGGTCGACCGAGAAACTCGCCAGCGCATCGATCCAGGCGGGCGTCGAAGCCGGGGTGAGCGGCACCCGCTCGCCCAGCACCAGCAGGCCGTGCAGCCCGAACGCCGCCACGGTGTCGGGGGCGGCGAAGCGCCAGCCGGGAAACAGCGACTGCACGAGTTCGAAACCCTGGGCCACCCAGTCGAGGCACCCGATCAGGGCGGCCGGGTCCATGCCGGGCTCGGGCGCCCGGGCCAGCCCGAACACGATCTCCGGCTCGATCCGCGGCTCGACCAGGGCGGCGAGCGGCACCGGCCCGGTCAGGTCGGCGCGCGCCCGCAGGGTCGTGTCGTAGACGTGGCCCCAGATCGGGGCGCGGACCCCGTAGGCGTCCCAGAGCGTCGTGTTGGTGAAGCCGATCTTGCGGCCCACCGGCCGCTCGCCCCGCGCCGCGCGCAGGCACCGGACCGCCTCGGCGACCCGGTAGGCGGCGGGCAGGTCCAGGCCAGCATCCCAGCCGCTCAGGGGCGGGATCTGGCGGCGATGCTCGTGAGCCGCCAGGATGGTGCGGGCATGGGTGGCGGCGGGGACGGGATCGCTCATCCCCGGACCTGTAGCATGGCGGCCGGCGGGGATGCGCTACCAGACCAGCCGTTCGATCACCGCGTCCGGGTGGACGGCCTGGCGCCCGAGCCATTCGGCGACGTCGCCGAGGCGGTGGTGCTCGGCCGAGACGCCGAGTTCCTCCGCGTGGATGCCGCGGGCCACCAAGAGGCTGGCGATGCCGAAGCCGCAGGCCCCGGCGATGTCGGTGCGGATCGCGTCGCCGATCGCCATCACGCGGCCCGGGTCCACCGGCGCGCCCGCGAGGTCGGCAGCCTTGGCGAGCGCCGCCTCGTAGACCGGGCGGTGGGGCTTGCCGGCGTAGATCACGGCGCCGCCGAGTTCGGCATAGGCCGCCGCGAGCAGGCCCGCGCAGGGGATCAGCCGGTTGCCGCTCTCGACCACGAGGTCGGGATTGGCGCAGATCAGGGTCAGCCCCCGGGCTGCCAGGCGCATGAGTTCGTCGCGGTAATCGTCGGCGGTCTCGCTGCGGTCGTCGAACAGGCCGGTGCAGACCACCAGGTCGGCCTCCACCTCCGGGACGAGGCTGAGGTCGAGGCCCTGGAAGATGCCGAGGTCGCGCTCGGGCCCGAGATGCCGGATCCGGGCGCCCGGGCGCTCGGCGATCAGCCCGCGGGTGAGGTCCCCCGAGGTCAGGATCGCGTCGTAGGCCTCCCGGGGCACGCCGAACCGGTCGAGGATCCGGCCGACGCCGTCCCCGGGCCGCGGCGCGTTCGAGACCAGGATCACCCGGCGCGGCCGCGCGCCCGGCAGGCCGCGGTACCGGATCAGCGCCTCGCCGGCCGGGACATGGGCCTTCTGGCCGTCATGCAGCACGCCCCAGACGTCGCAGAGGAGCAGGTCGTAGCGCTCCGCCACCTGCGCGAGGCCGTCGAGGGTCGGGATCGGTGCGGTCATGGAGGGATCCGGTCACGGTTTCAAAAGGTCCGGGACCTTTTGCGGGTGCAGGGCGGCGCGCTGCAAGCCTCCGGGCTCGCGCGACCCCAAGGCTTAGAGCGCTCGCCGCCCGACCGGGGACCGGTCCGGCGTGAGCGCGGGCGTCGAACCAAGGCCTGGGAGCCGTTCCCGCTTGCAGCGCGGTCGGGCGCTGTTCTACCGCGGCCCGAGCTTTTGCTCGGTGAAGAAATCGAGCATGGCCCGCGACGCGTCGGGCCCGTCGGTATCGGTGTAGCTGCCCTCGGGGCGGCCGCCGGACCAGGCATGGCCGGCGCCCCGGATCCGCCAATCCTCGACCACGACCCGGCCGGCCTCGTCCCGGAAGCGCGTGCGGGTGAAGGGATGGCCGCGGTCCTCGAAGGTCTCGGACCGGGCGGTCAGGCCGGCGACGTTGGCCTGGGCCAGCACCTGGTCGGCGTTGCGCACGCTGACGGTGCCGTCGTCCTCGCCGTGGAACACGATGGTGGGGATGCGCCGCCCGGCCGGGGCCGCACCGAACGACGCCGCGGTGCCGAGGCCGGGCGCGCCGACCTGCATGGCCATCAGCGCAGAGCCGAGGTCGCGGGCGCAGCCGGCGGCGAGGCCCGAATGGACCCCCACGGCGGCGTAGAGGTCCGGATAGGCCCGGGCGATGTTCAACGCGGCCGCGCCGCCCGCCGACATGCCGGCGATGTAGACCCGGGCCGGGTCGATCGCGTGGGCCGCCATCACGGCCCGGGTGAGCCCCGCGATGATCGCGGCCTCGCCGGATTCCCGGCGCTGGTCGCGCGGATCGTACCAGTTCCAGCAGCGCTGGACATGGGCCTGCCGGCTCTGGCCCGGATAGGCGACGAAGATGCCGGCGCGCTCGGCCAGCACGTTCATGCCGGTGCCGGCGGCGAAATCGTCCGGGTTCTGCATGCAGCCGTGCAGCATCACGATCAGCGGCGCCGGCTCGGCCGGATTCCCCGGGATGAACAGCTTGTAGTCGCGGCTGCCGGCCGGCTCGGCGTGGCTGAGGCCGACGAACCGGCTCTCGGCCGGCGGCTTGCGGGATGCCGGCTTGCCGGGCGCCGGCGGCCGCGCGGGTCCGCGCCGCGGTTGCCCGAACCCCTTGAGCACCGGCGCGAGCCCGCGCACGACCTTGCCGACCGCGTTGCGGACCCGCAGCGCCGGATCGGAGATCGGGTTGCGGGCGGGCTCGATGCGCGCCGCGCGCCGCGCCGGTGCCGGAGCCTCCGTCCCGGCATGCCCGGGGGCCGCGCTCGGCGCATCCGGGCGTTGCACCTGGGGCTGCGCCTGGAGCTGCACCTGGGGCTGCTGCGGGGTCTCGGCGGTCTCCGGCGGCGGCGGGGCCGCGTAGCCGCCGAAGCTGCGCTGGATCAGGGCGGTCGCCTCGTCCAGGCGGCCCAGGCTGGTCAGGCGTGTGGCCTCGATCATGTCGGCGAAGGGCGAATGCGTGGCCCGGTCGCGGGCACCGTCCTGCAAAGCCTTCAGCTTGCCGAAGGGATCCATGATGGGTGCGCGCTTGGTCACATCAGCGTCCGTGTCGCGGCCGGGATGGCCCGCGGGTCGGCATATGGTGCGATGCAATAGAGGCCGATGTGCGATGCGGCAAGGCCGGTCAGGACGGGTCGTCGGCGCCGATATACTCGGCCCAGATCGGTGCCGCACCGAGGCTCGCGCGGAAGCTGTCGTGCCGCGCCCGCTCCTCATCCGTAAGGCGGCTCCGATATGGCCGAGGGGCCGCCGGAGCCGCCTGGACGACGGTCCGGACCGCCGGGCCGGACTGGGCGTCCAGGAGCCCAAGGCTGGTCTGCTTGCCGCCGAGCAGCTCGACATAGACCTCCGCCAGGATCTGCGCGTCGAGGAGCGCCCCATGCTTGGTGCGTCGGCTGGTGTCGATGCCGTAGCGGTTGCACAGGGCGTCGAGGTTGTTGGCCGCGCCCGGGTGCTTGCGCCGGGCCATGGGCAGGGTGTCGACCACGTCGTCCAGCTGGATCGGCGGCGGCGCGTTCGCCCCGAGCCGGGCATATTCCATGTTGAGGAAGCCGACGTCGAAGGGCGCGTTGTGGATGACCAGGCGCCCGTCGGCCAGGAAGGCCTGCAGCTCGCCGACGATGTCGGCGAAGAGCGGCTTGTCCGACAGGAACGCGTCCGACAGCCCGTGGACGTTGAACGCCCCCTCGGAGACCGCCCGCTGCGGGTTGCAGTAGCGGTGGAAGGTCCGGCCCGTGGGGATGTGGTTGAACAGCTCGAGCGCGCCGATCTCGATCAGCCGGTCGCCGTTCCGCGCCTCGGTGCCGGTGGTCTCGGTGTCGAGGACGATCTCACGCAGCATTTTTGCGACTCAGGGGTCAGGATCACGCGCCCGATCGGCGATGGGGCTCCGGGGCGGGTGACCGCTTGCGGAGGACTCTGTCGCCCGAAAGGTTGACACTTCCTTGGACGCCGGCGGACCGGCGCCCGTGTGCCTGGCGGCGAGCGCCTCAGGCCGCCAGGGCCAGCCGCCCCTCGTCCTCGTCGGCCTCGGCCGCCATGAACTGGGCCCGGGCGAGTTCGGCGAAGCGGCCGTTCTGGGCGACCAGCGCGTCGAACGTGCCGGCCTCGACGATCCGGCCCTCGTGGAAGACCAGGATGCGGTCGGCGTCCCGGATCGTGGCGAGCCGGTGGGCGATCACGAAGGTGGTGCGCCCCTCCATGACGGCCTCCAGGGCGCCCTGGAGCTTGCGCTCGGTGGCGGCGTCCAGCGCCGAGGTCGCCTCGTCGAGGATCAGGATCGGCGGGTTCTTCAGGAGCGCCCGGGCGATCGAGAGCCGCTGGCGCTCGCCCCCGGAGAGCGACCGGCCGCGCTCGCCGATCACCGTGTCGAGCCCGTCCTGCTGGCGCGCCATGAAGGCGCCGGCCTGGGCCCGCTCGAGGGCGTCGAGCATCTCGGCATCGGTGGCGTCGGGGCAGCCGACCTGCAGGTTCTCGCGGATCGAGCGGGCGAACAGCATCGGCTCCTGGAACACCACGCCGATGTTGTGGCGCAGGGACGACAGGCCGATGTCGCGCACGTCGAGGCCGTCGATGCGGATCGCCCCGGAGGACGGATCGAAGCTGCGGTGCAGGAGGCCCAGCGTCGTCGACTTGCCCGAGCCGGTGGTGCCGACCAGCGCCACGGTCTCGCCCGGGCGGGCCGAGAACGAGACGCCGTCCAGCGCCTTGCGCCGGCCGTCATACGAGAAGGCGACGTCGTCGAAGGTGACCTCGCCCTCGAAGCGGGCGACCTGCCGGGCATGGGGACGGTCGGCCACGGCCGGCACGGTGTCGTAGATTTCGAAGAACTCGGCGATCTTGGGCGCCTGCTGGAACAATCCGTTAACGAAGCCGACCACATGGTCGAGCCGCGCCACGAAGGCGGTGGCCAGGCTCATGAAGGCCACGACCTCGCCCACCGTGGTGGTGCCGGCCTGGTACAGCCAGATGCCGGTGACGAAGATCGCCGTCATGGTGATGGTCGCCGAGGCGCGGGTCGCCACGTTGGCGAGCGCCCACCAGGACAAGACCGGGATCTGCGCGGCGAGCAGGTTGGTGATGATGCCGCGCATCGCGTCCTTCTCGGCCTTGGCGCGGGTGAAGGACTGGATCACCGCGACGTTGCCCAGCGCGTCCGAGGCGTGGGCGGCGAGGCCGGAATTGAATTCCTCGACCTGGCCCTGGAGCGTCTCGGTCCGGCGCATCACGAAGGTGGTCAGCGCCGTGAAGGCCACCACCAGCACCACCAGGATCGAGCCGAGCTGCCAGTTGATGAACAGGGTCATCGGCAGGAGCACGACCAGCGAGACCAGGGCGACGAGGTGGTCGCGGAAGAAGCCGAGCCACAGCCAGGCCATGCCGTTGGTGCCCTCCAGCATCGCCTTCAGGACCCGGCCGGAATGGTTGGCCGAGTGGAAGGCCAGCGGCAGGTCGAGGACGTGCTCGAAGTAACTCGCCATCGAGGACAGGCGGTTGCGGTGGGCCAGCCGGTCGGCGTGGAGCGCGATGAACACGCCCGCCGCGATGGTGAAGAAGCCGAACGCCACCCAGGCCGCCAGCAGGGGCAGCATCGTGGCCATGGCGTTGCCGCCGCGCTTGAGGTGGGTCAGCTGATCGATGATCCGGCCCATCAGCAGCGGTTCGGCGAAGGCCGCCACCGCCAGCACGACGTTGGTGGCCGCCAAGCCGATGGCCAGCCGCCGATCCGCCTTCAGGAAACCCAGGACCCGCCCGTACAGACGAACCATCGCCACCGCTCCGCCACCCCCGGCGCGGCCCGTGTATCCGGGTCTCGCGCCACTTCTTAAGGTCCGTGCGACGGGCGGCCACCGCCGATTCCGCCGCCAAACCCCTCGCACGACACGGCTTATGCCCGGGCCCGCCTGAACGGGCGATGACGGCCCTATACAGGGTCGAAGCGTCCGCCTTTACGGTTCGTTCAGCAAGATTTCCTAACGCTGCGAATAACCCGGCCGCAAGCCACAGCGGGGGCGACTCGTTGACGATTTGCATCGGGCGCCCAGGGCCGTGGATCGCGCAACCGCACTCGGCCTCCTCTCAAGCCTCGGCGTCGTGGTCGGGCTGATCCTCCTCGACGGCGGCCATTTCGGTGCCTCCGCGTCGGAGTACGCGGCGGGGGTGGTGTTCGGGGGCGCCACCGCGGCCACGATGATCCGCGTCCCGTTCCCGGTGATCGTGCACGGCCTGCCGATGGGCCTGCGCTACGCCTTCGTGATGCGCTCGGTGATGCCGCAGGCGCCGATCTGAGGAGATCACCAAGATCGCCGACGTGGTCCGCGAGTCCGGCCCGATGGCGCTGGAGAACATGGAGATCGCCGACCCGTTCCTGGCCCAGGGCGCGCGCTACATCGCCGACGGCTACGACCGGGACTTCATCCGCGACACGATGGAGCGCGACCGCGACAACGTCCTCACGCATCCCGATGAGGGCTCGAGGGTCTGCCGGGCCTACGGCGACTGCGCCCCGGCCTGGGGCCTGATCGGCCCGATGGCGATGTTCGCCAACATGTCCGCCCCCTCGAAGCTCGGGCCCGCCATGGCGACCGCGCCGCTGGCCACGCTCTACGGCGCCGGGATCGCCAACCTGATCACCCTGCCGCTCGCCGACAAGCTGCCCGTGAAGCTCGAGGAGGCGGACGTCTCGCGCTCGCTGATCATCGACGGCATCCCCGACACCCCCGACCTGGCGGCCAACCGGCGGGTGACCGTGACGCTGCTGCCGGAGGCGCCGCCGGTGCCGAACGTGAAGGGACTGCCGTAGGGCGACCCACCGCCGACGGTCGGGGTTTCGAGAGGTCCGCGCCCTCTTACGGGTGCAGGGCAGAGCCCTTCGAAACCGTCTTTCCGCTGGTGTCGCGTCCTACTTGGCGGTGAGCAGCGCCCAGTAGACCTTGTACTTCGAGCCCGGCGCGTACGCGGTGGCGATCCCCATCCGGGTCGCCCGGGGGTCGAGCATGGTGGCGTCGTGCGGGGGGCTCTCGCGCCAGCCCGAGAAGGCTTCGGCCAGGGTGTGGTAGCCGGCCGACAGGTTGGCGTTCACGTCGGAGAAGCCGAGCCGTCCGACCGCGGACTTCACGGTCTGCGCCCGGCTCGGCCGGTCGGCGAGCGCCATGGCGGCCACCTCCGCCTCGGCCAGCCGCTGCAGTTCGGGATCCACCGTCAGCGGGCCGGCGCCGCGGTTGCGGCGATAGGACGAGATCATGTCCCGGGCGGCGTCGGTGTCGACATGGGCGGTCTGGCTGGCCAGCGGCAGGTAGATGCTCGGCAGCGCCGTCGTGGTCGGCACCTGGGCGGCACAGGCACCGAGCAGCGCCAGCGCCGGGATACAGGCCGCCGCCCGAAAGCCGCGTCTCAGGTTGCGTCCGCCCACGTTCGAAGGTCCATGCTCTGCGCATCCGGCTTGGACGCCCGAGCGATATAGGGAGCGCGGGGCGATTGCGCGACCGGCTCCGCCGCCCGGGCCGCCCGTCCTCAGCCTCCGGCGCTGCGGAGCCCACGGTCGCGCTGCTGTTGGGCCGGCAATGCCCCGGCCTCCTTCGCCTCATGAGGGTCGGAGACTGGCGCACCCTGCCCGAACCGGCTCGCGATCTCGCCCATGGCGACCTGCATCGCCTCGAAGCCCTGCACGGTCACGATGCTGGCGCCGGGGCCGAGCGGTGGGATGAAGCCCGCCCCCGAGAGGGTCGCGAACACCGCGTAGTTCAGGTCGGTCTGGACCTTCTGGCCGAGGCTGACATCGACGATCCAGACCAGCAGCTCGAATTCCAGGAACGGGTCGCCGATCTTCTTGAACACCACCCGGGGCGCCGGGTCCTTCAGCACGTCGGCATGGCCCTGCGCGCAGCCGACGATCATCTCGGCGGCCCGCACCGGATCCTGGTTGCGCAGGACGCTGACCGTGATGCTGACCCGGCCGGAGCGGTCGCCGCGCACCCGGTTCTTGACCACCCCGGAGATCAGGTTCGAGTTCGGTACGATCACGGACGAGCGGTCGAAGGTCTGGATCTCGGTGGAGCGCACCGAGATGCGCTTCACGATGCCCTCCGAATCGCCGATCACCACCTGGTCGCCGACCCGGATCGGGCGCTCCCAGAGCAGCAGCAGGCCGGAGACGAAGTTGTTGACGATCGATTGCAGGCCGAAACCGATACCGACCGACAGGGCGCCGGCCACGATGGTGAGCTTCTCCAGGCTCAGGCCCAGATACGAGAAGGCGAGCGCCAGGGCGAGCAGGAAGCCGCAATAGCCCGCGATCGTGGTGATCGAGTTGCGCAGGCCGGCGTCCAGGTCGGTGGCCGGCAGGTAGGTCAGTTCGAGCCAGCGCTGCACCGCCCGGGTGACGAACACGCCGAGCACCAGGATGCCGATGCCGAACGCGATGCTCGAGAGCGAGATCGTGACGTCGCCGACCTTGAAGCCGAAGAAGGCCTGCCGGATCGACGAGACGATGTCGGTGGAATCGAGCCCCCAGGGCGCCAGCACCAGCAGCGCCGCCACCAGGATCAGCACCACCCGGGCGGCCCCGGTCGCCAGCACCGAGATCTGGTTCAGCGAGCGCTTGCGCAGGCCGGTATTGGCCTGGAGCGTGGTGGCCAGCCGGGTCTCGTCGGTGAGCGCGCGGCCGATGAACGTGTCGACGCTCTGGACCAGCAGGTAGAGCAGGACCAGGACGCTCGCGGCCCAGATCAGCTGATCGATCAGGAAGGCTGCGAAGGCGACGTAGCCCACCAGCGCGCCGAGCCCGATCAGCCCCACGGCGGCCCAGCCGAGCAGCCGGGCCGGGCCGCCGATGCCCGTGGTGGTCTTGGTCGGCACGTAGGGGCCGAAGCAGGCCTCCTCCTCCTGATCGGTGTCGGCGAACCGGTGCAGGCCGACCGCCAGGATCAGCGCCGTGGCCACGGCGCCGAGGCCCCGGGTCGCGATCGAGATCGGCAGGGCCGCCGAGATCCCGGAATTCAAGGCCTCCACGGATTTCACCACGGTGAGCACCGTGGCGATGCCGACCGCCAGCCGGGTCAGCCGGGTGGCCGCCGCGTCGCCGACCGGGGCGGGGCGCCAGGCCGGCTTGTCGGGGCTGAGCAGCCCGTCGCACAGGGCCTCCACGAAGGCGATGAAGGCGAGGCCGCCCAGGATCGCGGCGGCCACCGGAAGCAGCCGGGAGGGCAGCAGGTTGGTGGCGTCGAGCGCGTAGTAGACCGCGTAGGAGCCCGCCACCGCCGGCACGGTGCCGAGCAGGATCACCCGCCAGGCGGCCAGCAGGGTCGCGCGCCGCGACGGCTCGGCGGTGGCGGCATCCCGCCGGGCGGCCCGGGGGGCGATGTTGCGCCGCCCGAAATACAGCGCGATCGAGATCCCGAAGGCGAGCCCCAGGAACAACAGGTTGCCGATGCTGCCGTTGCGGGAGAACAGCAGCCCGATATCCGACACGGCGCTCTGCAGGGAGCGGGTATCCCGCGGCACGTCGGCCATGACCTTGGTCCAAAGGCCCGGCCCGACCAGGGGCTGCGAGCGCTGGAACAGGTCGCGGGTGAACGATTCGCGGCGGCGGTTCGAAACCCGGTCGATGATCTGGTCGCCCTGCACCTGCAGGGAGCGGGCGAGGCGCTGGGTCTCGTCGATGCGGGCGACGGCGGCGTCGCGCTCCACCCGCTGCTCGGCGACGTCGGGGCTCTCCTGGGTGTCCTTGGGCTTCGGGCCGAGCTGGGTCAGCCGCTCGCGCGCCGCCTCGAGCGGCGTGTCGAGCCGGGTGATCAGCGCGCGGATCTCCTCCGTGACGGTGGCGGCGCTGTCGCGAATCGACGCCAGGTCCGTCGGGGTCAGGTCGGGATGCCCGAGCTGCTTCTCGCGGGCCTCGAGCTCGGCCTTGGCGGCGTCGAGCTGGGCCCGGACCGCCTTGAGCGGCTCGGACATCTCGGGCTGGGGCGCGGCGGGCTTCGGCGCGGCCGGCTTCCCGTCAGCCCCTTTGGCGTCGGAAGATTTGGCATCAGAAGGCTTGGCATCAGAAGGCTTGGCATCGGCAGGCTTGCCCTCCGCGGCCTGTCCGGCCGGGCTCCCGCCCTGCGCCGAGGCCGGCGGCACGGCCGCCGGGATCCCCAGCATCAGCGCGGCCAGGACGGCCAGCACGACGGGGGCGCGCGGCGCGGCGTTCGGCTTCCGGGAGCGCACCAGCGTGCGGATCATGGGCTACCTCTCGTCGGGCGCGGCAGGCGCGCGTTCGGGGCCCGGCATCGGCGGACCGGCGGTCGTCGGGAACCGCGCGGGCCGCCTGCGGGCCTCTTGGAGCGCCCGCCGCCGGAGGGGACATCGGTTCGGCGTCGGCGAGCACGGGATATCGAAGCCACGCGAATCGGGACCACCGGCGGCGCGGCCAGGCCCGATTCGCGCGGCCGAGCGCTGTGGGCGAGCAATAGGGCCAAACCGTGCCCCTGCCCACCCTCGGGC
>NZ_VRVA01000123.1:0-14202 GCF_008039945.1 Methylobacterium sp. WL64 | reverse complement strand
GTTGATACCAGGAGATCCGCGTGGCCGGGCGTCGGAAGGTGCTATCGCCCGATCATATTCGGGCGCTGATCAAGGAAGCCATCGGCATCATCGAGGGCGACCACGCGATCCAGGCGGAAGCCGCTGCCGAGATCGCTGCCCTCGAAGTCGCAAACACGTCATCGAACCTTGAGCCGAGACCAAAGCGCTCGACCCGCACGTGAAGCTCGGACGCGAGCCGATGAACGGGCCGCTGCCGCGGCTTCTGCACGCCTTCAGCGAGGCTGCAGACGGATGCAGGCCAACCCACACCGAGAGAAGTGGAGCCGAACCATGTCACTCCTCGCCTGGATTGTGCTCGGCCTCGTTGCCGGCTTCATCGGCAGCAAGGTGGTCAACAACACGGGGCAGGGGTTGCTCGTCGACATCCTGCTCGGCGTGGTCGGGGCGGTGGTCGGCGGCTTCCTGTTCAAACAATTCGGTGAGCCCGGCGTCTCAGGGCTCAATCTCTACAGCCTGGTCGTCGCCGTCATCGGCGCCGTCAATCTGCTGTGGCTGTACCACGCCCTGATCTGCCGTCGCTGGGTGCTCTGACCCCGGCCAAACCCGCTTCCGCCGCTTCCGGCGGAAGATCGAACCACTGACCTGAGAGTACCGAGCATGGCGCTGACACCCAATACCACCCGTCCAGCCTACGACCGCGACTTCCCCACCGACAGCGCGGTCACCCCCGCGGAGGACATGCGCACGATGGCGCTGCACTCCATCTCCTGGGGGGCGGTGTTCGCCGGCGCGGTGATCGCGCTCGTCGCCCAGGTCATCCTGAACATGATCGGACTCGGGATCGGGCTCTCGACCGTCGACCCGGCCGGCAACGGCACTCCGACCGCGGGAAGCCTGTCCTCGGGCGCCGGTATCTGGTTCGTGATCTCCGGCATCCTCGCCTCCACCGCCGGCGGTTGGCTCGCCGGGCGTCTTTCGGGCAAGCCGGCCAACACCACCACCGCCTACCACGGGCTGATCGCCTGGGCAGTCTCGACGCTGGTCGTCGTCTACCTGCTGTCCTCGGCGGTCGGCGGCGTCATCAGCGGTGCGTCGAGCGCGGTGTCGAGCACGCTCGGTGGTGCCGGCAACCTGATCGGCGGCTCGGTGAAGACCGCCGCACAGGCCGCCGCCCCGTCGCTGCCCGGCGTGGATAACCCGTTCTCGAACATCGAGAGCCAGGTCCGCAATGGCACCGGCAATGATCCGGAGGCCCTGAAGAACGCCGCCGTCAGCGCGATGCGTGCGGCGGTGACCGGCGACGCCAACCAGCAGAAGGATGCACAGGAGAAGGCTGCCCAGGCTCTCGCCAAGGCGCAGAACATCCCGGTCGATCAGGCCCGGACCCAGGTCGCCCAGTACGTGCAGCAGTTCAACGACACGGTCGCGAAGACCAAGGAGCAGGCCAAGCAGGCGGCCGATGCCGCCGCCCGTGTCGGCGCACAGGGGGCGCTCTACGGTGCCTTGGCGCTGATCCTGGGAGCGCTGTCGGCCTTCTTCGCGGGTCGTGGCGCCGCCGTCGACCCAGTCGTGAGCCGCACCGGCGTCGCCATCACGACCCAGCGTCGGGTGTGACCATGAGCGATCCCGCCGCCACCGAACCGCACCTCCTAGAGATGCAGGGCGAACACGCGGCGGAGATCGCCGTCGGCGAGA
This sequence comes from Methylobacterium sp. WL64, assembly GCF_008039945.1. Classification (NCBI taxonomy): domain Bacteria; kingdom Pseudomonadati; phylum Pseudomonadota; class Alphaproteobacteria; order Hyphomicrobiales; family Methylobacteriaceae; genus Methylobacterium; species Methylobacterium sp. WL64. The sequence continues at coordinate 12,525 of NZ_VRVA01000123.1, read as the reverse complement.
CCGTAACGCTCCCGCTGATCGCCGAGACCGCCCGCATCGACAAGCGGGCGGTCGAGACCGGGCGAATGCGGGTCTCGACCCGGACCGAAACCACCGACCAAATCCTGCGCGAGACCCTGCACAGCGACATGGTCGGGGTCACCCGAGTGGCCATCAACCGGACGCTGTCCGAGGGCGAGGTGCCACCGGTGGTCCGTGAGGAGGATGGGGTGACCATCATCCCAGTCCTGGAAGAGATCCTCGTCGTCGAGAAGCGCCTGGTCCTCAAGGAGGAGGTGCACGTCCGCCAGACCACGGCGGGCGAGGACGTCGAGATGCCGGTGACGCTGCGCAGGCAGCACGCCGTGATCGAACGCGTGTCCCCCGAGGGGCACGTCACGGCCCTGACCGCAGCTGAAACACCGGAGATCGAACCATGACCCAGACCATCACCGCCATGTACGACACCTACCCCGAGGCGACCGCCGCCAAGGCCAAGCTCGTCGCCCTCGGCATCCCCGAGGTCGGGATCCGGATCTTGTCTGGCAGCGAGGCTGGTACTGGCACCGTCACAACCCATGAGGAAGGCATGTGGGGCTCGCTAAAGGAGTTCTTCATGCCGGAGGAGGACCGCCACCTCCACGCCGAAGGCCTGCACCGCGGCGGCACCATGCTGACCGCAACCGTCGAGGACGGATACGCCGAGCAGACCTACGACATCCTGGAGGAGCACGGCTCGGTCGATATGGACGAGCGTGAGGCATCCTGGCGCAAGGACGGTTGGACCGGGCAGGCGACTGGCGCGCCAGCTATGGCCGCTTCCATTCCGGCATCGACAGGGACCGCCGACTTGCATGCGGCTGGGTCCACCGAGACCCTCGCCGCTCACGGCACGGCCCAGGGCACCGAGTACATCCCGGTGGTCGAGGAGCGCCTCAACGTCGGCAAGCGCATGGTCGACAGCGGCCGCGTCCGGGTGCGTTCCTATGCCGTCGAGAAGGACGTGAGCGAGAACGTCACCCTGCACGACGAGACCGTGCACGTCGACCGGCGCGTGGTCGACCGGGCAGTAACCCCGGGTGACATGGCCCTGTTTGAGGACAAGGTCATCGAGGCGACCGAGATGCGCGAGCAGGCGGTGGTCTCGAAGGAGGCCCGCGTCGTCGGCGAGGTCGGCATCCGCAAGGACGCGACCCAGCGCGTCGAGACTGTCTCCGACAAGGTCCGCCACACCGAGGTCGAGGTCACCGACGAGCGCGGCAACGTCGAGCGCACCGGCACGACCGGTACCACCACCGGGACCGTGCCGCACAAGCCCGTCTAACCACGTGTGGGGAGGGGTCCTTGGATCCCTTCCTCAACACGAACCGGTCCCGCACCCACCAAGCACGGTCGTCACACATGTCTCGCTCGGTCCTTCTCCTCGGTCTCGCCTTTGTCTTGGCGGCGAGTTCTGCCAACGCCCAAGGCGATGACAGCGGCGCGGGCAATCTCAGGACGTTCTGTTCCGGGGATTACCTCAGTCTCTGCAATGGCATGGATCCGAAGGGCCCGGAGGTGGTCGCGTGTTTCCGAAAGAATATGGGCAAGCTCTCGCCCGGCTGCCTGGCCGCCATCGATGAGTACAGGGCGGCCAAGGCTAGCGGTTCAAAATCGTAGGGCCGCGGGAATGCACGCCTGCCGTCCCCTCGAACAGGAGACTAAACATGAGTGACGGCTTTCCCTCGATGACCGCCCTGCTAGGTCTGCTCGCTGTGGCAGGGTTCCAAAACAAGGACAAGATCGCCGAGATGCTTGGTGGCGGCCACTCCGCCTCGGGTGCGGGGTCCGCGACCGTACCCGGTCAAGCCGGTCTCGGGGGCCTTCTCGGCAACATCGGCGGTGCGCTCGGCGGGGCCGGCGTCGGCAACGTGCTCGGCGGGGGCCTCGGTCAGCTCGTCGAGAGCTTCCGGCAGAACGGACACGGCGCGGCGGCGGACTCTTGGGTGAGCCATGGCCCCAACCATGAGATCGCCTCGCCGCAGCTCCGCGAGGCCATCGGTCCCAACGTCATGGACGCCCTGTCCCGGCAGACTGGCCTTTCGCACGACGAACTGCTTTCCAGGCTCTCCCGGGAGCTTCCCTCGGCGGTCGACCGCTACACCCCCGACGGCAGGCTGCCTGCCCAATGACGCGGCGCACCTGAGGACATCCGCACGCCCGATGAGAACAATCCCGCCCGGACGCGCCGGTCGACCCGACCGCAACGAGCACCGCGACGGTGCCATTCGAGGAATAACCCCCATGCCCAAGAGCGCGCACGCCGAGGCCGCCAAGCACCACGAGGCCGCCGCCAAGTCGCACAAGACTGCCGCCGAGCACCACGAGAAGGGCGATGAGACCGCCGCCGCCAAGCACTCGAAGGAGGCCCATGGCCACTCCGAGAAGGCGCACGAGAGCTCGACCAAGGCCCACGGCAAGAGCGCCGGGAAGTAACGCGACCCCATCTAACCGCCGGGCGCGCCTCCCGCGGGGCCGGCACTGAGCAAGGAGAACGAGCATGGACGAGAAGCGTATCACCGGCGCCGCGAAGGAATTCGGCGGCAAGGTCCAAGGTGCCATCGGCGACGTGACCGGCGACCGCGAGACTCGGGCCAAGGGTACCGCCAACGAAGCCGAGGGCAACGTCGAGAACCTGTACGGGCAGGCCAAGGACGCCCTGCGCGACGTAGCCGACCAAGCGAGCGACCTCACGCAGGGCGCGCTCAAGCAGGGCCGCGACGCCTTCCCCGATGCCGAGCGCGCTTACCGCCAGGGCGCCGACACGGTGACGAGCTACGCCAAGGAGTCCCCGCTGATGATGGCCGCGATGGCCGGCGCTCTCGGCTACCTGCTCGCGATGGTCGTCCACGGTCGCCGCTAGGGCCGCCTACTTCCCACATCGTTCCGTAGGTTCGGAGCAGCACCATGAACGATCAGTCCCGACCTGCGGCCCCCCCCGCCGCTAACAGCCCGATGCAGGCAGCAAGATCACCGGCCGGCTTGGCGGATGCCGTACGTGATCAGGCGAGCGGCTATGCCGACCGGCGCAAGACCGAGGCTGTCGGCTTCCTCTCCGATTTGGCTCGGGCGCTTCGTTCGGGCGGTGGGGCACTCGATGAGGGGGCATCGGTAAGGCCGTTCGTCCACACGGTCGCCGATAACCTCGACGCGCTCTCGGACCGGGTGGCGCGCCGAAGCTGGCGAGAGCTCTATCGCGATGCTGAGGCGGTCGCACGGGGTAACCCGCTGGCCACGGTCCTTGTGATCGGTGCGCTGGGGTACGGTGTCTTCCACGTCCTTCGGCTCGGCGAAAGCGATACCCGCAGGTCTCAGGCCGCGGAGCCTAAACAGGCGTAGGGAGGGTACTCTTAAGCTCCAGCAGCAACGCAACCGTTATCAGAGAGCACGTGAACGCATGACGAGCGACGCGGACGCCTTGGAACGCGAGATCGGGGCGAGCCGTGGTCGCCTGAACCAGACACTGGATAAGCTCACGCAACGGCTGACGCCGACCGGCATCGTCGAGGATGTGCTCGGTACCGTCCGACGCGATGCGACCGGTGCCAGCCTCTACGACGGCGCGCTGGAGGCGGTCCGCCGCAGCCCAGTGCCGGTATTGTTGATGTGCGTCGGCATGGTGATGCTCCTCAAGGGCAAGGGCTCACGCAAGGTCCCAACCTACCGTGCTGTGCGCGACACCGACCGATACGCACCGCTAAGCGTTGACGCGATCCCAACTTCGAACAACGCGATACCAAAAGCCTCCCGCTAGATGTTGGTCGCAGCATCACCGAACCCATGCACGACTCAAAGTTCACGCATTTTCGATCAAGCCGCCTCCGTAGAGCGTCCGCAGCGTCGCCGAGAGGTCCGAGTACGATAAGCCAGCCTTCTGCAACACGCGGTCGGCCTGCCCGGCCAACAATCTAAAATCGTCCGCGGTGACGTCCTTGGCGGTGAGCACCACCACGGGGATGCCGTACCATTCCGGGCGGGTGCGCAGCAGACGCAAGAACCCGAACCCGTCCAACTCCGGCATCATCAGGTCGAGCAAGATCAGCCAAGGCTTGTGCTCCGCGACCGCCGTCAGCCCGGCCCGGCCGTCCACCGCCGTCACCACCGACCACCCGTCCCGCGTCAGCTGCGTCGCCATCAATGCGCGCAGATCGGCATCGTCGTCCACGATCAGCACGGGCCCGTCATGCGGCTTCGGGCGGAACCGCTCCATTGCCTCCTTCAGCTGTGCCCAGTCGACCGGCTTTTGCAGGTAATCCGTCGCCCCGAGCGAGAACGCGAGGTTCTGCTCGTCGAGCACCGTGACCATGATTACCGGCAGGTCGCCGAGTTCCTTGTCGGCACGCAGAACGCGCAGCACAGCCCATCCGTCCATGCGCGGCATGGTCACATCGAGCAGGATCGCCCGTGGGCGCCGGGTGCGAGCCTGCTCCAATCCTGCCTTCCCATCGGACGCCGTCGCGACGTAGAAGCCCTCCTTGGTCAGGAAGCGGGCGAGCAGATCGCGTGTCGCTTGATCATCGTCGATGACCAGAACCTCGCTGCCCTGCGCGGCATGGTCATCGGATCTCGGTTCCACGGGTGATGATCTAGGAACAGCCTGTATCTCCTCGCTCCCAGCCGCACTCGCCAGCACGGTCAGGGTGAAGGTCGTGCCCTCGCCCGTGCGGCTCGCGACCGCGATGTCGCCGCCGAGCATGTGTGCGAAGGCGCGCGTGATCGCCAAGCCGAGGCCCGTACCGCCGAAGCGCCGTGTCGTCGAAGCGTCTGCCTGGCTAAACCGCTGGAACAGCCGCGTCACCTGCTCCTCGCTCATGCCGATGCCGGTGTCGGACACCGCAAATACCAATCGGTCGCCTTCGGCATCCGTCTGTCGGCGTACCGACAGGGTGATGCGGCCACCGTCGGTGAACTTGGCCGCGTTGCTGAGCAGGTTGATCAAGCACTGGCGCAGCTTGGTCGCGTCGGTGTAGGCGCCGCCGAGCCCGTCCGCGAGATCGAGGACGAGGGCGTTGCCCTTCTTCTCCACCAGGGCTTCCACCGTGGCGGCGACATCGCGCACGGTCGCGGCGACGTCGAGACTCTCCGGATATACCTCCATGCGCTCGGCCTCGATCTTCGAGAGATCGAGGACGTCGTTGATCAGGCCCAGCAGATGGCGTGCGTTCGCCTCGATCTTCTTCATGTCCGGGAGCAGGTCCGCCTGACCGGCGTCCTCCATCTCCTCCTGCAGCATCTCGGAATAGCCGATCACCGCCGAGAGCGGCGTGCGCAGCTCGTGGCTCATGTTGGCCAGGAACTCGGATTTGGCGCGATTGGCCTCCTCGGCCGCCTCCTTGGCAGCCTCAAGCACATGCTCGGAACGCTTGCGTGCGTCGATGTCGGTGACCACGACTACGGCGCCGACGAGCTTTCCATCCGTGTCCCGCATCGGCGCACCGGAAAAGCCGATCCAGGCGCGCGAACTGTCGCCGCGCTGATAGTCGACCTCCAGCTCCGACTGGGGCTCGCCCTCGCGCACCACCTTGATCAGCGGCCACTCCGTCGGCTCGACCGACCGGCCATCCTCGTGGAAGCCGATCCAGCGTGCCGGTCCCTCGCCGGGCTGCGCGGGCTGCACTGCGTGCCCCAGGATCGTCTCAGCCCGAGCGTTGTGACCGGTAATCTGGCCGGTGTGCGCCTCAGCGATGAGTACGCCCACCGGCAGGGTATCGAGCACGGTCCGCAGCAACGCCTCGCCCGCGCGTACTTGAGCCTCGGACTGGGCGGCCGCGGTCACGTCGGCGACAACGATGCCGACACCAACCGCCGCCGGCCCTCCGTCCTGGCGCAAGGGATAGAAACTCATGCGGAAATGACGCGTCCCACCCGGTGCGCTCTCGCTCGGCACGCTGACGGGCACGTCGGCGCTGACCAGGCCATGATCGCGCGCAGCTTCCAGCAGCGGGGCGAGCTGCGGCTCCAAGCTCGGCAGCAAGGTCCAGATCGGCGCGCCGAGATCTGCACCGAAGCCGCGCTCGCTCATCGTCGCCAACGCACGGTTCATGTGGCGGATCTTCAGATCGCCGTCGAGGAAGCCCAGACCGACCGGGGCGTTGGCCAGCACGCCCTCGAACAGCCCGCTGCTGCGCTGGCTCTCGCGCCGCCGCACCAGGGCGAGGCGCGCCAAGAGCGCCACGGCGAGGATAGCGCAGAGCAAGCTGAACGCGCTCAGGATGATATAGCGCAGCCTGTCTTGGCGATCGATCGCCGCCAGCGCTTCATCGGCGCGCTGGTCGGCTGCCGCGGTGGCGACGCGGATCGCGTCCATCAGGCGTTTGCCTTCACCCGTCGCGATCAAAGTCGCAGCTGCGTCGAAGCCTCGGTCGCGACGGGCAGTTACGACGCGATCGGAGAACGCCTTCTCGTCGTCAATCAGCTTGCGCACGGGGGCGAGCGCCATAGCGGCTGAGTCGACAGATGTGCGTTTGAGATTATCGAGGTAAGCGACGTCGTCTCCAATGCGGTTGAGCGCGTCGGCGTAGGGTTCAAGATACTCAAGCTTGCCGGTCAGGGCGTAGCCGCGCATGCCGGTCTCGAGATCCTTCATGGTCGAGAGCAGTCGATCGCTGCGGCTGATCAACTCGCGCTGGCGAGCCTGCTCCCTATGAGCTGCGTCGCGGGCCGCGAAGTTCCATCCGGCTGCGGTGATGGCGAGGGCAAGAAGGACGTAGGCCAGGGGCGAACTCGGCAGACCAGCGAAAGGTCGCGAGCCGCGCCAACCGGGACGTCGTATGAGCAAGGCTGTATTAGGCATATGAGGCACCTCTGCCCCTCTCAGGCGGGCATCAGCTACTCGTAGCCGTCGAGAGCCAAGGAACGCGAGCCTGAGTGCCCTCTGCTACCCTTATGCGGGGGGGCGTGACCGTCGGGAAACAGTCGTTCTCTCGACTCCAGCCAAAAGAAAGGGGACTGCCTTTCGGTAGTCCCCCATTTCGTCGGACGATGATCACCGCTTAAGCGGCGGTGCCCCACTCGTCCTTGGCCTGCGCCGTAGTGCGGTTCAGGCGTACCTCGCCATTCTCGATCGTCCCAATGGAGTCGACATGGATAAAGTGGTGGATGCCGTGCGCCTCCGGATCAGTCCGGGTCAGCTTGATGCGCTGGCCGTCCAGATGATCGACCGTCCCGACATGCCCGCCGTCGGAGCCGACCACAAGCATGTGTTCCTGGATCTGTGAGATATCGACCATGGTAAGCTTCCTTACGCCGTCTTGGCCTTGAAACCCCGCTTCGGGGCGGCCTTCGCCTCGACGTCGTCCGTATCCTCTTCGGAACCCTCGACGTTGATGCGCTCAGCGATCTCCGAGAGAAGCTGATCGGTCTTCTTCTCCTCCTGCAGCGTCTCATCAAGCAGCTTAGCCGCATCCTCATAGCCAAGCTGGGTCGCCCAAGTTTTCAGCGTGCCGTAGCGGGCGATCTCGTAGTGCTCGACCGCCTGCGCGCAGCCGACTAGAACCGCATCGGCGGCCGGGCTGTCGCCGAAGTCCTCCAGATCCTCCTCCATCTCGGAGGTCAGCCCTTGCATGGCCTCGCAGGTCTTGGCGCGCGCCGGCTTGCCGATGATCTCGAACACCTGCTGCAGGCGCTCGACCTGGATGGCGCTCTCCTCGGCGTGGGTCTCGAACGCCTGCTTAAGCTCCTCGTGCTCAGCGGATTTGGCCGACTTCTTCAGCGCACGAACGGACTGCTTTTCAGCATAGTACACGTCCTTGAGGGTTTCATAGAACGCATCCTGTAAGGTCTTCTGCTTAATAGCCATATCTTCCCATCTCCCGATAGTTGAACATCGAGGCCGTGGGTGTGATCTCACCGGCGGCCAGCTTCACAAGAACGTGGCTTCGCGCAGCAGGGTCCAAAGATTATTTTGGGGAGATGCGGAAAATTCCGGGAACCGTGGCATACCCCGATCGAGCTACTGATCGGCCCCTACGAGGTAGTCCAAGCGTAAAGTTAGTGCATCGTCGGCCTGGAGTTGACCCCGTTTGTGGTCCACGGCCTATGCAAGTTCCCGGGCTGTGACAGCTTGGTTGGCGAAGACTCGGGGCGTCAAGCCGCCCAGGGCCGTGTGAGGTCGATCTTCGTTGTCGTGGCACCTCCAGTCCTCGATGCGCTCGCGGGCATCGGCCAGCGACAGGAACCACGAGGCGTTCAGGCACTCCACTCGGAGGCGGCCGTTGAACGACTCGATATAGGCGTTGTCGGTTGGCTTGCCCGGTCGTGGGAAGTCGATCTCGACCCCGTTCAGATAAGCCCACTGGTCAAGCATGCGCCCGGCGAACTCCGGCCCGTTGTCCACCCGCAGGCTTTTGGGTCGACCTCGCAGCCTGACCAAGGCGTCGAGCGCCTCGGTCACCTGGAAGGCGCGGAAGTTGGCTCTCGGCGTGAGTGAGAGCGCCTCTCGCGTGTGGCAATCGACGACGGTCAGGATCCGGAACGGACGTCCGTCGAAGATGCGGTCGGACATGAAGTCCATCGCCCAGACCTCGTTGGGTCCACCGATCGCCGATCGCCCCTGGCGATAGCGCCAAGCCCGCTTACGCTTGGGCAGCTTGGACCGGATCGACAGCCCCTCGTCCCGGTAGATCCGGTAGGTGCGCTTGTGGTTCACCTTCCAGCCCTCCCGTCGCAACAGGACGTGCAGTCGCCGATAGCCGTAGCGTACCCGCGCGGCAGCGAGCTCCTTCAGCCGCATGCGCAGCACTACCTGCGGATCGGCGCACTTGCAGTAGCGCTGAGACGAGCGGCCGAAACCGGTGGCCTGGCAGGCCCGACGCTCGCTGATGTCGTAGGCCACCTGCAGGTGACCGGCGCCCTCGCGACGAGCGGCGGGCCTCACCACTTTCGCTTGAGAACGTCCTGCAGCATGGAGCGGTCCAGCGTCAGGTCTGCGACCAAACGCTTGAGCTTGCTGTTCTCGTCCTCCAGCTGCTTGAGCCGCCGGATCTCCGGCACGCCCATGCCGACGAACTGCTTCTAGATTGGCACCAGCGGATCGGTTGATAGCGGTTCGCTGACACTTCCAAACAAAAACTCGTCATTGGCCTATCGATGCCCTGGGCCTATGTGCGCTTTCATCTCACGTGGATGACAAACGCTCGTAGAGGAGTACCAGGATGGCATCTCACGCCCGAACGGGAGGCCTATCTCCGCTTCAGGCTGCAGCGCTGGCGGTCGGGGCCGTTACGGCAGCTCTGCTCATTGGGCGGCGCGCCAGCCCAACACCCGATCACCCCCGGACGAGGCGCTGGTATCGGCACCTTGCGAAACCGGACTACACACCCCCATCGCCGGTTTACCCGGTTGCCTGGACAGGTATCCAAGCTTCGCTCGCCTATGGCGGTTACCGCCTGCTTCGCGCTGAGGGATCGCCCGAGCGGACAACGGCCTTGGCGTTCTGGGCCGCGAACCAAGTTGGTATCGCCGGCTGGAGCGAAGTTTTTTTCGGTCAGCGGTCGACAGGATGGGCAACCGTCGCATCGGCCGCCCTTAGCGCGAGCGCGGTTGGTTACGTGGCAACGGCCAGTCAAGTCGATAAGACCACCGGCCAGCTCGGCATTCCACTGGTGGCTTGGGTATCATTCGCGACGCTACTCGCCGAAGAGATTTGGCGGAAGAACGATTAATCGGCAGAGCAGTCCTGAGCCATGGGTTCGCAAGTCATAGGATCTTGCAATAGGTTTGGTGCAAAACTCAAGAGTTATGCACCATGGGCCCGCTTCCAACCCAACCCAGTCGTAGACTTATGTCTCGTCGGTAGCCAGAAACCGCACATCCCCGCATAGCAAGAGGGAGCACATGCGGACCCGGAATTGAACGGCGAGTCTCCTTCGTAGCGTGCCCTTATGCGAACGATTTGATCGTGCGCCGCTGGAAGCACTGCGCTAGGCCAATCTCGCTGCTGCAGGCGCGGCAGATGTTCGATCCGGTCAAGTTCTTCGGGATGCTGCGCGATGCGGAGGTCCGAGGCAAAACTCGCGGACCGTAGGTCTGGCAATGTGGCCGAGCATGGTCTCAAGAAAGCGAGCACGGGGGCGTGTGTTGAGACAGTCGCGTTGTCGCCCTCTCGGCTCACAGTTACAGCTAGCCCATGCTCGACAAGCTCAACGCCCTCCTCGAACGCCTGAAGGCGCACCAGCGCACGCTCATATCGGCGATGGCCGAGCACGATGGACTGCCGGCGGGGAGCACCTTGCGCCACGTTGCCGAACTGGAAAACGTGATTGCCGCGGTCGAGGCGGTCGGAGTCTGAAAAGTCGAGCTTCGGCTCATCCTTACATAAGTTGTACAATTTCAGGTTGGCATACAACTGAAATCAAATGCTTTGTACGATTGAACACCTACACAATGGTGGTTTAATAGGAATTTAACCTGGCAGCAGCTAATTGCGTTCTAAGATTGTCTGGGGCGCGTTCTGCTTCCAGCACTCGTTCTTATTCGCCCCACGATCCTTCGTCACAGCCGGAATGTACTCGTTCATCGAACGGGGATTGCGCTCTGATCTGTCCCGATGAGGTCGGCCTCACGCCATGAGAGCCATTGGATGCGTTACCGTGCTGCTTGGCCCAGCTTCTCGCTGCCGGTCCGTCTCAGTCTCGTCGGAACCGCTCTGCTCAGCTTCGCCTCCATCTGTACAGTTGGCCTCATCCTGCGCGACGTCGAGACGGACATGACCCAGCACGCATCCGCCGTGTTGGAAAGCAACATGCGTCTGCTGCGCCAGAGCCTGGTTGACGAGGGCAGCTCTGAGCGCTTCAGCCTCGTAGACGGGCAGCTGCAGGTCGGATCCCACCGCATCAATCAGAACGACCCAGCTGTCGATCGCGTCCAGGCCATCATCGGCGGAACCGCAACCGTCTTCCTTGGCGATACACGCATCGCCACCAACGTCACTAAGCCAGATGGGACCCGCGCCGTCGGAACTCAGTTGGCTGCCGGGCCCGTCTACGATGCTGTGCTCAAGCAGGGTCGTTCTTTCAGGGGTAAGGCCGAGGTCCTCGGGGTTCCATACTTCACGGCCTACGACCCAATTACGGCTGCTGACGGAAGCACGATCGGCGTCCTCTACACCGGGGTGAAGCAGACGGACTACCTCACCGTCATCAGCCGGCTGCGGACGGAAGCTGCTCTGATTGGCGTGCTGCTGGCTGCAGGCTGTAGTGCTGCGTTCTGGTTCCTCGTGCGCCGGAGCCTCAAGCCGCTGAAGCGCCTCGAAGGTGTCATGCGCCATCTCGCATCCGGCAATGCGGCGGTTGAGGTATCGGAGACGACCCGCCGCGACGAGATCGGCGCGATGGCAGCCGCCGTACAGGTGTTCAAGGACAACCTGATCAACACCCGTCAGCTGGAGGCGGAGACCGCCCAAGCTCGCCTTGCCGCTGAAGAGCAGCGCAAGGCCGGCATGCGCCAGATGGCCGATGGCTTCGAGGCCGCGGTCGGCGGCATCATCGGCATGGTGTCCTCCTCGGCCACCGAACTGCAAGCTACTGCTCAGACGATGACCGCCACGGCGACTGAGACGGCGAGCCAATCGACGACGGTCGCGGCCGCGGCGGAAGAAGCAGCCTCTAACGTCAACACGGTGGCGGCTGCCGCCGAGGAACTTGGCTCATCGGTCCAGGAGATCAGCCGGCAAGTCGCCGGCTCGGCGGAACTGGCGCAACGCGCTGTGCAGGAGGCCGATCAAACCGGTGCTCTGGTCCAGGAGCTGAGCGCGGCGGTCGCACGGATCGGCGACGTGGTCGGTCTGATCTCGTCGATCGCCGGCCAGACCAACCTGCTGGCACTCAATGCCACGATCGAGGCGGCACGTGCGGGTGCAGCCGGCAAGGGCTTCGCGGTGGTCGCGTCCGAGGTGAAGGCGTTGGCCGAGCAGACCGCCAAGGCGACCAGCGAGATCTCGGGGCAGATCGCCCGGATCCAGGCCTCTACCGGTCAGGCGGTCACATCGATCGGTGGTATCACCGGGCGGATCCGGGAGATCAACGGCGTAGCCACATCGATCGCGGCTGCCGTCGAGCAGCAAGGTGCGGCTACGCAGGAGATCGTGCGCAACGTCAGCCAGGCAGCGATGGGGACCGGTGAGGTGACCAGCAACATCTCTGGGGTCGCCGGCGCGGCCGAGGAAACCGGTGCGGCGGCGAGCCAGGTGCTTGGGGCGGCCTCGGAGCTGTCGCGCCAGTCCGAGCACCTCGCCGCCGAGGTCGGGCGCTTCCTCGCCACCGTGCGGGCCGCGTGAGGCGCCAATGAGCATTGTGGGGTGCCAGAACGACACCATCCCTCTTGATGAGGTTCGGGGCCTCACAGAAGCTCTGGCGGGCGCATTCGCCGAGGATGTGGATCTTGGTCCGCGAGGGCCACAGATACGCCTCCGGGACTGTCAGGAATTTCGTGTGGAGGCGGCCATAGTGGATCCGAAGGAGGTTCCCGATGGCACGACGCAAAGCACCCCACATCCCTGACGCGATCCTG